>JAPLSR010000140.1 GCA_026398545.1 Candidatus Sumerlaeota bacterium
CGGGTCATTGTCAAAAATATCGCCACTGAATGCCCGGCAAAGGCTAACGCACTTAAATACTACGAAAAATAATGGCTCATCTGCCTGACATAAAAATGGGCGGATGTCGCCGACGCTGCCTACTCCGCCGAAGCGACTGCGAAGGCCGGGACATAGCTTTGGCGACGGAGCGTGGAAATGGGACGAAAACAAATATATATCGGTGATTATGTTCGCCTCAAGGAGGAGTATGTCAACCAATGGAAATGTGAGCACCCGGAGCGCCTGAAATGCCTCAGGGAGACTATCTTCATCGTCATTGAAACCTGCCGGTGCTACAACTGGAGATTTGGAATCGGGGGAGGTGGAATGCTCCTTGCCCTGAAACCATTCATCGGACCGCTCGTGGATGGGGATATGGTTATCGGACGAGGCGAGGAATCGGTTGAACTCGTTGACCCCGCCACCGTTGATGCCCTCCTGAGGGGCAGCACAGAGGAGGAACTGGACACATTGGCGGATAGTTAATAAGGAATGTGGAAAATCCATTTCCCACAAATCCCAGCGTTCTCGCTCCGTCGCTGAAGCTATAGCGCGTAAGCGACTGCGCGCTCTGCGTGACATTATCTAAACTAATTTGGTATAAATTCCCCCAATCCCTCCACCTGATTCACACCTCAACAACCCTCAGCATGTTTGTGGCGCCGCCCACGCCAAGAGGCACCCCCGCCGTCACTACCACCCGCTCCCCTGACCTCACAAATCCCTCATCTTTCGCCACCTTGACCGCCTCTCTCACAAGCGCCTCAAATCCGCTCAGGTCATTCCTCCTGCAAACCTTTTTCATGAGGAATGGCACAACGCCCCAGGTGAGCTGAAGCCTCCTCTGCGTGTCTGCATCAAGAGTGAACACAAGGATGGGACATTGCGGTCGGTAGCGCGCCACAAAACGCGCCGTATAGCCCGTCACGCTCAGACAAAGAATCACCGCCACATTAAGGGTACGGGCAATATGGGCGGTGGCAAGACTGATAGCATCGGGCACGCTTCCCGCCTCTGCCAGACTCCGCTCTGTCAAAAAACGGTTATAGTCCAGCCCCTCCTCCACCCTTTTCGCCACCTTATCCATGATTGTCACAGCCTCGCACGGATATTGCCCCACAGCGGTCTCGCCACTAAGCATGACGGCGTCCGTGCCATCTATTATGGCATTGGCAATGTCCGCCACCTCTGCGCGTGTGGGACTCGGGCGGCTCATCATCGATTCAAGCATCTGGGTGGCGGTGATGACAGGCTTGCCGTGCGCATTGCACAATGCGATGATGCGCTTCTGGACAAGCGGCACATCCTCAAGGGGGATTTCAATGCCCAAGTCTCCACGCGCCACCATAGCGCCATCGGCTGACTCAAGAATCTCCTCAAGGTTCGTCACCGCCTCATGCTTTTCTATCTTGGCAAGGATGGGAATTGTTGCGCCTGCGGCGCGAACGGCGCGCCTCGCCTCATGAATATCCCGCGCGCACCTGACAAATGAAAGGGCGAAAAAATCCAGCCCCTGCGCCACTCCGAAGCGAATCATGCGTCGGTCTTTTATGGTCAGGGCAGGAACGGAAAGGGTCGCCCCCGGGAGATTGATGCCCTTGTGGGAACTCAAAAGTCCCCCATTCACGACCCGGCAATAAATATCCTTCCCCACAACCCTTGTCACGCGGAGCTCAATGGCGCCGTCATCAAGAAAGATGCCCTCCCCCAGATGCACATCCTCCGGCAGACGTTTGTAACTGACAGAGACCGACTCCGCCGTGCCAGCCACGTCACGCACTGTCAGGACGAAGGACGCCCCCTCCTTGAGCAAGACGGGTTCTTTCACAATCCTCCCGCATCGTATCTTGGGACCGCTGAGGTCGCCCATGATGGCAATGGGTCTTCCCTCCGCCGCCTCGCGAATCATCCGCACCAGTCCCTTATGCTCCGCCTCATCACCGTGGGAGAAATTCAGACGGAAGACATCCACACCGAGGTTAATCATACGGCGGATGACAGGGAGATTCGCCGTGGCAGGTCCAAGTGTTGCGACTATCTTTGTCCGCGCCATTTTTTCCGACTCCAGACGAATGTCAATTTGCCGGTTTTATAATCACTCTGGTATTCCACAGATTCTTGAGGGATTTTTCTGTAAGATGGAGATTCCAGCGAACATAACTATCATCCTGCATGACCTCGGACGCAATCAGGAATGAACATAAAAAGACGTTTGCGCCCTCGCTTTTTAAAAGATTGCTTCTCCAGCCGGAAAGATAGGTGTGAAGTCCCTTCGCCCCTGATTTCTCCGTCAGCCAGGCAAGTCCACTTGCAAGAAATCCGTCCGGGGCGGTCTCAAAAAAGAGGGATGCATATTCAATCTCTGAAAGCCTCCGGCAGAGCTCTGAATTACTCTCTCGAAAGGATGCGGCGTCTTTTGTCTGGAGAACAATGCGCGGGCGGAAGGCGACCCAGCAGATTGAACGACCGTTCGTTCGCTCCAGAACCCTGCTCAAAGATTCGGGCAGAGCCTTCGGTTTCTCCTTCAGGGCGTCCACCGCCTGCAGTAAAAGGGCGGGCGTCCCCATCATAAGGGTGGAGGGCTCTGGAAAGGCATATCCCACCGTCTCGCCTTCATAGATGGTCAGCCCCTTGTAACTTGCGGACTTCATCCCCGCACCGATAGAGAAGACAAGGCGCATCCCCACAGTATTATTGTCAAAACTGCCCTTCAGGATGCCGAGGAATTTCGAATCCGTATCAGGGTCGCCTGCGGTGAAAAATGTGGCGTATTGAACCTCGTTCTGGAGATTGATGCCCATCATCCCCTGCACCATTTGAACATACTGGCTCATTGCGAGCACCATGGCGGCGTTTCCCTCATGCACACTGCTGACGGCGTCAAAATAAGACTTGCAGTCAAAATTCCCCGCCATCCACCAGTCCGGCGGCAGTGCGCGCAGACATGGATTCTCAGACGCCCTGACGAAAGGCACGGGCGTGGCGGATGGCGCCTGCGCCGGAAGAAATGTTGACGGCAGGATAAAAGCCGCTGTCAGAAAAAGGATAACCACCGGATAATACTTACCAGATTTCAACATAAAAACTCCTTTCGGTAAAAATAACCAGTCAGGATATATCAGATGTTATAAGGGGTGGAAATAATCAAGGGAAAATAGGGGCGACATTAGAATCAAAACACCATAGATAATATCACGCAGAGAATGCTGTGAACGCAGAAATACGGCAGACTTCAATTCATATTCAGTAGAAACGTATTTTTTTACATCTTTCTGTTATTTTGCCAGTTGTTTACCTAACAGATACCAGACTAAGTCCGCAATATCAACCTTGCCATCGCCATTCAAATCCAAGCCTGTTGGATTCGAATCCAGCCCCAGCAGATAGTGTTTAATCTTCTCAGGCGTCGGTATCGGCGTTGGCGGTGGTGTCGGCGTTGGTGTCGGCGTTGGTGGAATTGGTGTCGGTGTCGGCGTCGGCGTTGGTGTGGGAGGAACATAAACAGCAAAGGAGATCTTGCCCATGATGGCAGAACCGGCGCCAGAGCGGCAGGCAAAATACCCAACACCTGAGGTTTCCTTCAAATCAATACAGCCATAACCGTAAGTGCCAACATTCTTCCCGATCTGCTTCTGAACGATTATAGCACCAGTGTCACCATCAAGAAGAGTCATGTAATCATTGGCGGCATCGAGATATCCAATTACAAATACTGCATTGTGTCCTTTTGCATATCCTATTACAGCTGCAGCACCAAGACCAGCCGGTGGGAGATCATAACTATTCGGAGGAGTGAATGTTGCACTTTGGGACCAGACGCCACCTGATTTATCAAAACGAATTACATTGCCGGTGCCATCAGCTTTGCATCCATAAATCTTCTCCATACCTTCCGCCAGGGCAACACCCTGCTTGAAGTCATAGGTGGCATCACCAACAATAATGTCAGTAACGGTGAATGTGGTCCCATTGGTAGTAGTCATGATACTGGCAGTATATGTTTCATCGCCGGTGGAGGCAACAATGGTATTTACCCCTGTTCCAATGGCATCCATGGCTCTGGGGTATATCATGGTGCCAGCTGTTTCGGCAGGATCCTGCTGCGTTGGGGTTGCAGATTCATTAGCCCAGCGTGCAAGAGAGACGCCAGCAGTGCCGTCAGTCTTTCCATCAATACCACCATAAATAACTCCATCAGAAGTGGCACAAACACTGAAAATACCCAACGTGCCCCCTGTAAAATTCAATCCGGTTGTGCTCAATGTGTTGCTTGTGAGGGAACCATCGGTTCCACTTGCAATGCGAACTAATTGGATGGTATAATCGCAGATAAGGAAATGATTGGTTGCATAATTATATGTTCCAAAAGACGGGCTGCCATTAAATCCTCCCGTTTCATAACACCAATCAATGTTAAAATCAGTCAAGACCGGATACCCAAAAACACATAGTGAGAAAACCACAAGTAACAGTAAAAACTTTTTCATCTTACTTCCTCCTCAAATAGAGGGTCAGACCCCTATAAAAATATATAAAAATTTCAGTAAAAGCCGATGCTCCATGGTGTCACATCCACTTAAACTCTTGGAAAATAAAGAATATATTTTCTACGTTTGATTTGGCGGGAAGTCAACAACAATTCATTCTATTTTCTCACCAGTAAAATATTTATATTTTTTTATTCGTAAAGGAACCAGTGGGCGGCGGCGGTGCCGGTCGTGACGTCAAGGGGGACGCCGCCTCCGGTTGCCGGACCAACATAGGTGAAGTCCCCGCCAATATAAATCGTATCCGTCGTTTGAACAACGGCGTTGACGGCGCCGTTGGTCACCCACGTCTCTTCGCGGGGCGACGAGCTCTGGGCGCGCGCCCCCGTAACATTCAACGCCGCCAGCGCCATAATGGCTATCGCCATAACCAGCGTAACTGACCACGGTTTTGATTTCATGATATTATTCCTTTAAAAATTTATATTTCTTTTAAATTTACAATAACAAAAAAATCAAGAGCATAATTTCACGCAGAGAGCGCAGAGAACGCGGCGATATTGAGAATATTATGATGTAAAGTCATTGTGTTATTTTTTTAACTCTTTTATTTCGATATTTTGCCTCTGCGCCCTCTGCGTTCTCTGCGAGAGATATTCTTATCTAAGTTACTTAGGAAATTGAAAGGTGATAAGCCGAAAGGCATAAAAAAAACCCGGGATTTACACCCCGGGATTTAACATAAAGAAGAATATTAAGATTCAGGATGCCCTGTTTATCTGAAGCACACTTGCCCCTGTCCGATATAAATTCCCCTTCTTGACACCCCTGCACCGCTTTGCCCGTTTAAGCGCCTCCATGATATCCCTTGCGCGGACATAAACGGGCATCTCAACATATTTACCGCTTCCTGCATGACCGAACTTGACAAGACATCTATAAAGATGCGTCATATAAAATACTCCCATGTCAAGAATACACCAATGTGTTAAAGAGAGCAATATATATGCCCTTTTATCAAAATACGGATGAAAAATTATAAATAACTGATTTAAAAGGAGATAAGTAGTGCAATCCTGAATTGCGATTTGCAATATTAATTTTGGCTAATTGCATTGTGCAATTGTGCATTGCATAATGCCGTTTATGACCGGCGCGGATTATCACTATGTGAAGTTTTTTGCACTTCCCTGACATTGCAGGTTTTCAAATTCTTCTATTTTTTTCAACCATTGGTGAATTTTCTTTGTTGCCTCCGCAAACAAAGAGCATTAATAACGTTATCTATGCACCATTGAAACCGACTGCATGGCTTCTAACTTTTTTCTTGGCTGTCAGGTCAGATTTTCAAAGACCCGGGCCGGGATGGCGGAAATTGCACCCACTGAATATCGACCCTGAGGTCATCAAGCGATGCCAGGGTGGCGACGAGAGCGCCTTCGAGGTCCTTTACAACAGTCTTAAGGAGAACCTCTTCCGCTGGATATTTTCCCTCATGCGAGACTATGACGACGCCGAGGAGGTCTTTCAGGAATGTGTCATCCGTCTTTTCCGCCATATAGGGTCGCTCAGGGAGCCGGAACGTTTCTCCCACTGGCTCTACCGCATTGTTGTGAACCAGTGCAACACTCACCGCGTTCGCATGGGTCGCAACATCCATGTCACCCTGGAGGAATCCATTGAGGTCAAGCCGGAGGATTTTGTCTTCAAATCCGCCGTTCCTGAAAATCCGAGGCGTTCCCTGATGCGGAAGGAGCTGATGGACTATATCAACAGGAACATCGCCGCGCTTCCGCCCAAACAGAGGATGGCGGTCCTCCTCTTTGATGTGGAGGGGCTTTCCATCAGGGAGGTGGCAGAATATCTGGGTTGTTCCGAAGGGGCGGTCAAGTTCAATATCCATGAGGGCAGGAAAAAACTCCGCATCACGCTCAGCCCTCTGGTTAAAAATATCTACTTAAAGGAGTGAGGCAGAATGAACTGTCAGCAGGTGAGGCATATCCTGGATGATTATTTTGACAGGATTCTCTCCGCGCAGGATGAGGGTCTCGTGGAGGAACACCTTTTTACCTGTCCAGATTGCCGTGCGGTATATGAGGAGATGGAGACCCTCGGGGGACTCATCAGGGCATCCTCACAGCCCGAATTCCTGCCGGACGATAAATTTTTCGCCCGCGCCCTTGAACGAGTATTCTCAAAAGACACAATCCACGGTTCACGCAGATTCCACGGAAAAATATTATCAAATCTTCGCTCCGTCGCCAGAGCTATGGAGCGTCGGCGACAGGAAGTCATGAAAAGGTTTCTGAGCCGGCGTCCCCATGTTTGGCGTTTTGCCCGGGCAGTGGCGATTTTCGTGGCAGGGTTTATGATTGCTACCGCCCTTTACAGACAGGATGTGCGGACGGTTTTCGGGGAGAGGTGGAGAACCGCCTCGCTCACCCATCCAAAGAGCACCGCTCCCGCACCAGTCTCTGCGCTCACATCCTTTCCTGTCCCTTCCGTGGCGTCGCTCAAATCTACGGATATCCACCCACCGGGTGAGCCGGTCATTGATAAGAGCCAGAGGAGCGCCCTCGAAGCCGCCCTCAATGAGGCGGAGAAGGCTGGGACATCTCCCTCACCTGCTAATCTTGCAACGCGTCCCGTCTGGGGACTGACAATGGAGGGAAAAGCGGGCATCCCATCCCTTGAAGGTCTATCCCCAGCCATACAGGGACAACGCCTCCTCCTTGTTGCATCCCCTGCAAGGCAGGACGAGGTTATTGAGAGCATCCAGCGTCTAAAGTTAAACCTGTATATCTCCGGCGAGAGCCGCTTTATCCCCGACCTCCACAAACTGGAGCGTTTTGTCGCCGACATCGCCGACGCCACACAGGAAAGCGACAGCGCCTACTTTTCCAACCTCATGATATTCCAGGAGGCGGAGCAGTGCCTTGTGGATAAAAAATATCTCTGCGCCATTCAGAATTACAGCGCCGTTTCAGACGAGGCGCCGGGCTCCCTTATGTCCTTTCTTGCTGAATTCCAGACCGCCAATGTGAATTATGAGCAGATTGGCGACTATAAGGCATCGCTCAAACACTACCAGAAATGCCTTGAAAATTATCCCTCCCATTACATCTCCGAGGAGAAAAAGGAAATCATCCTGAAAAGGATTGACCTGCTGACAAGGAACGCCGCGGATGACTGGCGCCCCCTGCGCCTCTTCCTCAAGGCGAAGGGAAGGGACGTCAACCCTGACCAGGCGGTCTCTCTACTGAAACAACTGATTACGGAATATCCTAATTGCTCCCTTGTGCGCGATGCCACGGATGCCCTCGCCTCCCGCATCATCAATGATGACGATGCGAGCCTCTCCGCGGCGGAGGAGTTGATTGCCTTTTTCCAGCAAATCCATGAAAAATTCGGTGATAAGTATATGCAGCAGATGTTCCAGTTCAAAACGGCTGAGATTTACCATCAAAAACTCAGAAATTATCCCCAGGCTCTCCTTGAATATACACATGTGATGGAGATGGATTCGCAGTCCGACCTCGCTGAAAAGGCGCGCGCAAGGGTCAACAGCCTGTACCGTTACGGCATCAAATTCAGATAAAGGGAGATATCAGTCGCCTGCGCTCCATAGCTTTTGCGACGGAGCGGCGCAAAAAACTAAATGAAAGGCTTTAGACTTTTAATCATATTCCTTCTCCTTTCCTCCTCGCTCCATCGCCAAAGCTATGGAGCGTCGGCGGCCGCCGCCCTCTTTGCCAATCCACCGGAGGGGGGAAGGGTCCAGGTTGTCCTTTACGACAATCTGACCACACCGGCGCATATTATCCGCCTCGCACGCTCTCAGGCGAGTGAAAAAACCGATGCGTCCCCACAGCCCCTCCTCGAAATCAGCACCGCAAAGGGAAAAGCAGAGATTCCCATTGAGGACCTCCGGACAATCAGGTTCACTTCGGAAAGCCACCAGACTATTGTAAGCGACCCGCAGGAAACAATGGTCATGGATGAGGGCAGAATTCTTATGAGCGCCCCCGGTCCCGCCTGGTATGATGCCACCTTCAATGACTCCACCTGGGAACATCCAATCCTTGCGCATCCCAACTACAAATGGTTTTACATCCCCGGCGCCGCCTGGGTATGGAGCAGAGGGGGCGCATACAGGGGCGGCGCTGAAACCCTTTTAATCCGGCGCAAATTCAACCTGCCGGAAAATTGGACACCAAGCCGCGCACTCCTCACCATCACAGTGGATGATTCGCTCCACGAGACCTACCTGAACGGTATCCCTCTCCCCATCAAAAATATCTCCCTCACACATACCTACGCCACACTTGATGTCACCCTCCTCCTCAGGGAGGGGGAAAATATCCTGGCGCTTAAAGCGGCAAACAAACCGGAACGTGTGCTTGCCTTCGCCGGTGTTGCCTTCCGGCTGGATATCGACCTTGTCCCCCAACAGGCGGAAAACCGTTTCCTGCCAGCCCCATTGCCCGCCGTCCTCTTTCTGGAAAACGATGACCGCATCTGGGGCAACCTTGTCAGCATGTCTGACCGGTGGGTGGAGATGGAAACGCCTCACAACCGTATCAAGATTGACCGCGACTGGGTTCGCCTCATCCTTCTCCATTATGCCCCGCAGGGTGAGTCAAGTGTCGATCTTGTCAGACAGGCGGATAAAAGACCGGTCCTGCGTAAAAAAAGGAACCTCTTTCAAAAGATATTCGGCATTGGAGCCAAAGCCTCCCCTTCAGCGCGCACCATCTCGCCTTTCTCCTTCATCGTTTATCCCGAAGATTCTGAAGGGCGGGTCGGACTTCTCCTCAAAACGGGGGAATTTATTAACGGACGCATCCTCGAGATTGACCGCCGGGGCGCAACTGTGAAACCCCGATACGGACACGACTTCCTGATTGACCCATATCAGATTGAGGTCATCTATCCCAACCCGCCCAGCCAGAAGACCCATATCCGCTATCCGGACGAGGACAAACCATGGCGATGCGAGATTGCTCTGCTCAACGGGACAAAAATCTCCGGCATCCTCTTTGACCTCTCCACTGATGCCCTGACCATCCATCCGCCTTATGCCCAGCCGCTGAGATTTAAAAACGGCGCCCTGGCGCACTGCACCTTCCCCTATGTCTCCATCACACGACTAATGAAGGAGATGGCTTGCAGGAAAGGACAGTATCCCGCATCCATCGCCCTCATTGGTGAAATGGACCCGGGTGGCGCCCCGTATGACCGCTCCACCTATTTCAAGATTCAGCGCATACTCACTGACCTCAAGATGGATAGTCGCCTCCTGACGCCGGAGGAACTCGTTGACCCCTCCATCTTTTCCGTCAAAACCTATCCCATCCTCCTGAATATCGATGAGTCGGAGACGTATTACAAGACGGTCAAGATGCCGAACGATGCTTACAGGAGCCTTGTGGATTTTGTGAAACAGGGGGGATGCCTCATTCACCTTGCATCCGGCTTCCCCGCATACTATGGTTATGAGTTGCAGGAGCAGAGATGGCGCCGCACCACAACACCTCCCCGGCTCAATGACACCCTTGCCATGAAGATTCTTTCACCGGGCGACCGCTCCGGTGGGACGCTTTCCTTTGAATTGCCTGATAACAGCACCTCAGAGCTATACTTTGAACTAAATACCAATACCCCATATTCCAGAGGACTTCCCGCCCGGGTGGATTTTCCCCTGAACCCGGACGCCCGCTTCCGCCCCATTGTCCCGGACACCACGACCACATCAACCCTCTTCACCCCCATTTACTGGCTGAGGAGCGACGCCGGACAGAATTTCGGCGCAGCCATGGCGGTAATTGATTATTCCGGCAGCGGTTTCCGTCCCACCCGCACCTTCTATGTCAGTCATTTAATTTTTACATCTGAATTCAACGGGCATTCCATGCTTGACCACCTGCTGCCACGCATCATCTCCCTGTCTTCAAAGAGAATGGGTGAGTAGCGCAAAAGGCGGAGGCGAGGCTGACGAAGATGCTTTTAGACGGGACCGACACCATTGCGGCACGAGCGACCCCGCCCGGCGAGGGCGCAATTGCCATCCTGCGCCTGAGCGGGCAAATGGCTCATACAATTGTCGGGCAGTGCTTCCGCCCCCGCTACCAGTCAGATGTCAAATATAATTACATGACATTGGGTGAGATTTTTGACCCCGCTGATGGCTCATTCATTGACGAGGTCTTCTGTGTCCTGTTTCAAAAACCCCACTCTTATACGGGCGAGGATGTTGTGGAAATCCATTGCCATGGCAGCCCTGTGATTATCTCCAGAAGCCTTGAACTCTTTTGCCGTCTTGGCGCCCGCCTCGCAGAGCCGGGTGAATTCACGCTCCGGGCATTTCTGAATAGTAGGCTGGACCTTACCCGCGCAGAGGCGGTCTGCGACCTGATACGCTCACGGACGGACAAAGGCGCCCGTCTTGCCCTGCGTCAGCTCCAGGGGTCACTCCTTGAAAAAATCAATGGTGTAAAGCAAAAAATCATTGCAATAAGCGCTGAGCTTGAGGCAAGGCTCGATTTCCCCGGGGAAGATGTTGGAGAGGAAAATCGCACAGATATAATTCGCACCTTTGAAAATGCCCTGCAGGAGATAATCGCCCTTATAGAAAAGGGTTCCCGGAGCCGCATATTTCTGGATGGGGCGCGCATTGTCATTGCCGGTCCCCCCAATGTTGGCAAGTCCAGCCTTTTCAATGCACTACTCCGCATTGACCGCGCCATTGTCACACCCCATCCCGGCACCACCCGCGACACTATTGAGGCAACTATTGACCTGAAGGGATGCCCTGCCACCTATGTGGATAGCGCAGGATTGCGGGAGGACGCGGGTGAAGTTGAAATACTTGGCATTGAACGCGCCAAGACTGAAATTTCCTGCGCCGACCTCGTCCTTTTCCTCCTTGACACATCCAAGCCCCTCGCCCCGGATGTCACGCATATCTTTGATTACCTTAAGAATATATGCTTTATCCTTGTCCTGAACAAGATTGACCTGCCGGAATGTCTCTCTCAGGATGATATCAGGGACTTCTCGGAGATGGCGTCAAAATGTGTAAAGGTATCAGCCCTGACAAATAAGGGCATTGACAACCTTGAGGAGGCAATTGCAGACTTTCTCCTCCACGATACATCGGGGGATGAGAACGCCCTTGTGGTGAATGAGAGGCATCTTGCGCTTCTTGAGGGGGCGCGAAATGCCCTGACGGCGGCAAGGGATGCCTTCCAACGCCATATCTCCGATGAGATGGTCATGATAGATGTCCGTGAGGCGCATCGCCTCATTGCCCGCATCACAGGCGAGGAGGTGGATGAAGAAGTCCTTGACCTCATCTTCAGTAAGTTTTGTATTGGTAAATAATGGACTGGCGGAGATTCAGTCCATACGGGTTTCACCAGGGTTATAATAAAGTGTCGGGGCGAGGAAGAGGATTTATTCTGGGCATCTCTCTGCTGATGCAGGGAGCGGTGTTGCCATGCCAAATCACCCAATTAAAAAAACCTTCCTCCACATATGCGCTGGCGCTCTTTATTCTCCTCCTTGCGGTCTTTATGAGACTATACAGGCTTGGGGTGATTCCGCCGGGTTTATGGGTGGATGAGATTTATACCGCCTCCAACGCCATGGAACTGAATGCCGGCGTTTACTGGAAGAATCCTTTGCGCATGACCCCGTTAGTGGGCGAGGGATGGGTGGAGACATCTAATCTTTATCTTTATTTTGTGCGCGGGTTATGGTTTATATTTGGCAGGAATTACTGGGGCGTGAAGATGGCATCCGTTTTGCCCGGGATTGCGGCGGTGGGGCTGCTTTTTCTTCTGGGGAGACGTCTCTGGGGCGTCCGTGTAGGGCTGGCGGCATCATTTTTTCTGGCGGTGAGTTCATGGCAGGTAACCCTTTCGCGCTGGGGGTGGGATGAGGTTCTGCTGACAGCGCTCCAGTTGGCTGTATTTTTTTATTTGTGGCGGGGGATTCAGAGACGGAAAATTTTTTATTTTGCCCTGGGAGGCATTTTTCTGGGGCTATGCCTTTACACCTATGCCGCTTCACGGCTCATTGCCCTTTTTGTTTTCTTTTTTCTCACGGCGGAGTGTGTGTTCAATCGGGGATTTTTCCAGAGAACGCGGAGCGGACTGATGGCGTTCCTTCTGCTCTTTCTCCTTACATCGTTACCGCTGGCGATTTATTTCACAGAGCATCCATCCGCCTTCAATTCCCGTCTCTCCGAGGTCTCCATCATGCGCGAGGTCAGAGAGCAGGGGAGCCTCGCTCCACTCTGGCGCAATCTCATTTCGCACCTCGGGATGTTTCATGCAACTTCTGACCCGAATATCCGCCATCATATTGTGGGGGCGGCGCTGCTGGACAGGGTGAGCGGGCTGTTCATGTTGCTGGGGCTTATCCTGACGCTGAGTCGCATGGGGCATCAGCGAAACAGGTTTCTCCTACTCTGGATGGGATTTGGTCTCCTGGGCGGGATACTCTCAAGGAGAGCGGAAGCGCCACAATCCTACCGCGCCGGCGTGGCGGCTCCTGCGGTGTTTCTCCTGTGCGGCATAGGGTTTGCCGGTGCGGGACGCTTTGTGATGAAAAGGTTGCGCAGTGTTCGGGTGCGGAGGATGGCGATGCTGGCGGGGATATCCCTTCTCAGCATTTGCTTCGGACTGAATTTCCGCCGATACTTCATCCTGTATCCTGATGACCCCTCACTATGGAGACAATTCTGGGGTGCGGAGCACACCTTCCAGGCGCGGTTACTTAAGGCGCGGCAAAAGGCTGGGGCACAGGTGTATTTAGACGCGGCTTTCGGTTCTTATTATTACTTCCCCTATGCCGTTGCGCGGGAGATTATCATGGGCGAGCGGCTCCCCATTTTTGACCCGCTTGAGCCACTGAAGACCGGGCAAAAGGGCGGGTTGGAAATATATATCCCCCCATTTCGCCGGACGGAATATATGCGGCTCTTTCCGGAGGCGCATGTTTCTCCCTATATAACTCCCGCATGCGATGTAACTTTTATCTCCGTGCCGGTCACAGGTGAGATGCTGGCGCGGCTATCATCCCAGCCGCAACCGGTCTTTAAACCTGTGAATGCCGCCTTTTATAATGATTCCGTGCGCCTGTTTGAGGACTCCCTTGCCACTCTTGAACTCAAATCCCCATCGGAAAAGGTGACGCGCATGGCAGCGCGCTCATACCTGTGCCTGCCGGCAGACTATTATGCCACATTCAAGCTGGAAGGCGCCACATCCGCCACACTTGCCATTGACGGCGGCATTGTCCTGAGGGCGGTTGATGGGGAGAGGGTTGTGGTATTGAAAAAGGGTGTTCACCCGCTTGAGATTTGCGCTGATGTGAGATACGGCTCCGTCATCCGCCTCCTCTGGCGACCTGACTTTGAGCATCTGGAACCTGTTCCCTCCTCATTTCTCCTCCCGCGTGAACTTCTGCCACAATTCAGCCTTCGTAGCCACTTCGGCGAAGTAGGCTCAGGTTCCATCCCCCCCTGAGACCGAAAAGGGCTGTTGAATGCCATGAAAATCCAATCATTTGGTGATTGACGAGGGGAACAATAATCCTTATGAAATTAAGTCAACATTTTCAGGAGAGAAAGACCTTGTTGAGAATTGGGCGTCCGGCATTTATAATACTTGCGTTCATATTGATGGCGGGCGGCAGGACAATTGCGTCCGGCGTCAAGGCGGAAAACACCCCCACCACCGATACCGCCGTCAGGGGAAGGGAACTCCTCACCCTTCTGGAAACAAGATATAAGGAGACGCAGACATATCAGGGGGAGTTCGACCAGGTGAAAAAATCGGAGGTCTTTCTGGAGGAGGTGCGCTCAAAGGGGAAATTCTGGTATCAGAGGACGGGGCGTTTCCGCTGCGAGTATCTCCCACCGAATGCCCAGGTCAATCTGATTCTGGATAACACGGCATATATGTATATCCCCGAGATAAAGCAGGTGGAGGTGTATCATTTCAAATCCTCGGACAGTCCGGTGAAAAAGCTGAACCACATGTTGCTTGGATTCGGGGCATCAGTGAAGGACGTCCTCGAGGTGTATGACGTGCGCTGGTTGCAGGAGGAGGAGACGCCGGAGGCATTTGCGCTCATCTTCAAGCCAATCCGCCAGAGCACGACAGAGGAGGAGAACTTCCAGTTTGAGGCTATCAAAATCTGGGTCAAGAAGGACGCCCTTCTCCCGTCGCGCCTTGTTTTTATCGAGACAGGCGGCGACAGAACCGAAGTCACACTCACCAATGTGGAGTTCAATAAGAAAATCAAGGACTCTGTCTTCAAGCCGGATTTTCCAAAAGACGCCGAGGTGATTGAACAGAATTGAGAGGGAAAATAAAAAGGAGTAAAGAGATGCGAGGGAGAAGGTTCCATGTTGTGGTGGCACTGCTTTTGATGGGAGTTTTTATCTCTTTATCCGGATGCCGTATCCAGCCGCGGGTCAGGACCCTGCCGGAGGAAATTCATAACGTGTATGTCCCGATGTTCTTAAATACGTCCTATGAGCCGGGACTGGAGGAACTTGCCACCCGCGCGACAGAGGAGGCATTCCTCGCCGATGGGAGGCTGGAGGTGGTTACGCCCGTGAATGCAGATGTCATTGTGCAGGGAACCATCCTCGATTTCATCGACAATATGGGCGCCGCGGAATCCGACCATTTCCCCCTCATAAACAATATGAATGTCAAGGTGAAAGTTAATCTCTATTCCCCGAAGGACAGGCTTCATCCCATCATGGAATACAAGCCCTTCACGGTGGGTACTTCATATGTGAGCGATGTGCGCCGGGTGACGATGACAATTCCCGAGGATGCAAAGCAGTCGCTCATGGATGGACTGGGACGCCAGGTTGCTCTTGAGGTTCTGACGGGGCAATATACAAAACCTGCCGAGGAGCAGAAACCAAAGTAGCACTCTGGGGGGGGGGGCGAGAATGTGCATCTGTGAGACATAGACACCACAACTCTCGCAAAAAAGTCGGAGCGAAGATTTGTTTTATAAGTTCAGACAGTATAATATCCTGATTCTCTCCGTTGTCACATTCCTCGTGACGCTGGTCCTCATCCTTATTGAGCTGGACCGACAGAATTACCAGGTGAAGAAGAAAGAAATCATTGTCAATTACTGGGATGAATTTTTCCCGCTGGACCAGGAGGAGTTAACCCTGCGCTCCCGCCTGATTCTGGAGGCGAAGGGTCTGGAGGAGAGGGAAAAGGCAAAGTCCGCCCTTTTGAAATCGGTCAAGAAAATTCTGGATGCTGATAACAGCATTTACCGTGTCGCCCTTGAGGATGCCGAGCACCAGATACTGTTAAAGGAGGAGAGGAGCAAGTTCCGCGAATATAACACCCTTTCCAACTCCCTTTTTCTGAAAGGCTTCAGGGGACAGACAAGTCTTAAGATCACCGACCCCGTGAAAAATGTCCCAATGGGCAGACTGATTGTGGGTTACACCACCCCCAAAGATGACGCCCGCATCCAGGCGCTGACCAGTGAATACCGCATTTATGCCCTGATTGTAATTGTCTTTCTTTCCATTGCGTATTATTTTATTTTAATAATTCTGATTTTGCCGGTGAAGCGTGTGGTGGGGAGGTTAGATGAGGCGCGGAGGCGCCCTCCGCTCCTTTTTGAGCGCCCGAAGACCCTGCTTGAGAGGGAATATAATAATCTTGCGCGAGACTCGCTCCTGACACGCGTCAGCCAGAAGATGAAGGATTTTCTTGCCACGAGCACAAACCTTGACGGCACACGCATACTTTCCGAACTGCCGGCGTTCATCTCAAACCTCTTCCGTTTTGACATGGTCTGTTTTTTATCCATGAGGCGGAAAGGGGAGAATGAATTTGAGGTGAGGGGGGAATACACTCAGGGTTGCGTGGATGACCCGGGGCTTCTCAAGGGGCTGGTGGAGCTCATCCTGTCCCAGTCCGCCACACCCGCCATCCCGCTCATTGAAAAGAATATAAAATACAGCGCACAGATGATAAAGCAGGTTGCGCGCCAGGTCTTTGCCTTCACCGACATTGTCATGGCGGATAAGGATTACAAAGACCTCATCGTCTGCGCCTTCATTCCAGATGTGCACCGCTCCTTCCCGCCGGAAAAATGGTATCTCGAAACCTACCGCCTCCTCGCTGATGAAATCCGCCTTGGTCTTCAGACGATTGAGAACCAGCGCAAGGTCATTTTCAAGGAGAAGAGCGAGGCAACAATCAGCCTTTCACGCAACCTTGGTCACGACCTCACAAACATTATCGCCACCAGCAAGCTCGACCTTCTGGCGGTGAAGTCATTTCTGGACATGGATGAGGAGCAGATTAAGCGCTCTCCGGAGAAGCAGAAGATATTCAGGGAGTCCCTTGCCGCCGTTCTCAACAACACGATGTTCCTTCAGCAGATTGTGAATGTTTACCGCTCCTTCTCCTTCATCAAGCGTCCACGGTTTGAGTATGCGGATGTGAACCGCCTGTTGAGCGAGATTGTCGACCTGTTCCGTCTCTCAACCTCGGCGAATATTGACATCCGCACGAGTTATGCGGCGGAAATCCCGCCGTGCCGACTTGAGGAGCGTCTGGTGAAACTGGCGGTGTTCAATATTCTCACGAACGCACTCGATGCAATCAGGCGGAAATCCGGACTGGAGGGCGTCTCGGGCTTCATCAATGTGAAGACGCTTTTTGACGAGAAGCAAGAGCAGGTTGTCATCTCCATCCGCGATAGCGGAGATGGCATCCGAAATGAGAAGGGGGAACTTGCCACCCCCCTTGAAATTGAGCGCGTCTTTAATCTCGGCTTCACGACAAAAAAAGAGGAGGAGGGCGAGGGGTTGGGTCTGAACTGGGTCTATACAATCATCACGGAGTTTCACAAGGGACGAATCCAGCCCCGCAACCACCCCGAGGGGGGCGCGGAGTTTTTGATTTACCTCCACAGGGAAATCCCCGACGAGGAGCCGGTTCACTTAAAATGATTGTTTATTTGAGGTGACACATGTCTGTTAAAGTTTTGATTGTGGATGACAACAAGATTTACCGCGATGCCTTCAGGCGCAATATGATGATTCACAATTTTGACGTCTGCGAGGCGGAACACGGCGGTGACGCCCTTGAGGTGCTGAAGGCGGAGAAACCCGATGTCCTTGTGACCGACCTGCGTATGCGCACGCCGACGGAGGGGCTTGACCTCATTCGCCAGGCAAAGGGGATTGACCCCCTTCTCCCCATTGTCATGATAAGCGCTGTCGGGACGTTTGAAGAGGGCGCTATCGCCACCAAGCTCGGCGCCTCCGATGTCATCAGCAAAACCAACATCGAGGAACGGCTCCAGCGCCTGTATGAGAGCATTGAGCAGGCGAGCGGGGAATATGAGACAAACCGCAACCTCCTTGCCGAGGTGGGGAGATGTCAGCGGGCTGAGGAGCCCTCTGCCAAGGCGGCGGCAATCGCCAAACTGGAGGAAATTCTCACACGCAAGAATTTGCATCCCTATATCCAGAGCGAGGCTTATGATTCCCTTGTATCCCTGCGCACAACAGAGATACGCCAGGATACGGAGGCGGATGCGACCCGTCTTCTCTCCCAGCCGGGACGGGCAGGTCTTCTCAAGGAGATTGAGACCGACATGGGGCGCGAATTCGCCGACTTTGAAAATTTCCACCCGGACTCCCGTGACTCCCTCCTCACCGCTGAGTTCTTCTACCGTTTCCAGTCATCTGAGGGGGCAACCAAAACCACAACCGACGCATTCTCCCGCAATATCGGGTTCTCCTACAGCTTCGCCGTGGAGAATGAGGCAAAATACCGTCTGAAAAAGAAACTCGCCCGCTTTCTAACAAGTCCCCAGACCTATGACCTCATCCGCCAGATGCTTGACCCCAGAACGGGACACCTCGACATCTTTTACCACCAGTATCTCCTCCGCCTCCAGACCTCCATCGGCAAGGATTACGACTTCACCATTGATAATGTGAAACAGACCTTCCAGCGCATCCTGGAGCATGAGATTCGCTACAAGCCGGACGGCTTGAAGGCGCTCGGCATCGTGATAATCTGCTTCGGGCGGAGCTATTCTTACAAAAAGATGAACCAGCCAATAGAGGTGAACAACCCGCTCGGCATGAAGGGCGTTGAGTCCGATATTGAGGTGATGAAATTCGCCGACCACCTCATCAGCCTGCAACATTTCCGCAATCCCTACATCCATCCCGAAATCAATGTGATGGAAAAAATCTCCAATCTGCGCGAAACAGCCTTTAACTGCCTGAGATTTATCTGCCGGCTTGTGTGAATAACTCCTTCCGCGGGGATGAAGAGAAATAATATGGACAGGATTCTGGGGATTGATACGGGTGAAAAGAGAATCGGCGTTGCTGTGAGCGACCCTCTCGCCCTCACCGCACAGCCGCTGGAAATTGTTAAGCGCGACGGGCAGGGCTCTGAGTGGAAACGCCTGAGCGCCCTCATGGAGGAGATGAAGCCCGCACGTGTGGTGGTGGGTCTGCCTCTGAACATGAACGGCACCGAAGGTCCTGCGGCGGAGTCCGCCCGCCTCTTTGCCAAGACCCTCTCCCGCAAGTTCCCCAAGCTTGAGGTCATTTTTCAAGATGAACGCCTGACTACCGCCGCATCCGAGCGGCTCCTCATCGAGGCGGGCGTGAGGCGGGAGCATCGCCGCGACAAACGCGACCTCATTGCCGCCACACTTATTCTGCAGACATGGCTGGACATCCAGTCACATTCCAGGTGAGAGGCGGCGGGCAAAAAACATAACTTGTTCCCATCACCGCTTGAATTGATTGTTATCTCTGCGCCCCCGGCGTTCCTTGCGAGAAATATTCTTATCTACGAGCTCAATGATTATTAAATTGGGAGGCGCTATGGGCAAATATTTAAGGGACAGATGTTTTGCCGCAGGAAAGCTGCCGGTGGAGTTTCTTGAGCGGATGCTCAGGATGTTCCCCTGCGATGATAAAGCGGTTGTGATTGGACCGGCGGTCGGTATGGATGCCGCCGCCCTTAGGGTTGGAGGGAAAAAATATCTCCTTGTCACCACCGACCCCATAACCTTCACCACGGATGAAATCGGCTGGTATGCGGTTTGTGTGAACGCCAATGATATTGCCGTGATGGGCGGGATGCCGGGATGGTTTTTCGCCACGCTTCTTTTGCAGGAGGGCGGTGCGGCGGAATGCCTTGTCCGTTCTATCTTTTCGGATTTGCGTCGCGCCTGTCGGCGGATGGGCATAACACTCTGCGGTGGGCACACGGAAATCACATCTGCCGTCATGCGACCGGTTATCTGCGGGACAATGATAGGCGAGGTCGGGCGGCGGGGAATTATCACCGCCGGAGGGGCGCATCCGGGGGATGCCATTATTCTCACAAAAGGGCTGGGCATTGAGGGGACGGCGATTCTTGCGCGCGAGCGCAGGGCGCAACTGGGGAAAAAAATCCCCGCGGATGTTTTGAAGAAGGCGGCGGGATTTCTACATCGTCCCGGCATCGGCGTCGTCAGGGATGCCAAGCTGGCGCTGGAGGCGGGGCATGTCACCGCCATGCACGACCCGACTGAGGGAGGGGTGGCAACAGCGCTCCGGGAAATGGGCATTGCTTCGGGCGTTGGGGCGCGAATCTACAGGGAATCCCTTCCTGTCCGCAAAGAGACAAGACTTATTTGCGAGGCGTTGAAGATTGACCCGCTCGGACTCATCTCATCAGGGGCGCTTCTTGTCACATGCAGGGAGCGTGATGTGGAGAAGATTCTCCGGAGTCTCACATCGGGGCGGATTTCAGCCTCGCGCATTGGCGAGGTGAGACCCGCTGAGGATGGATTTATCATTGTGGAGGCAGGGGAGGCGCGCATCCTTCCACGGTTTTCGCGTGATGAGATTGCGCGATATTTTTCAGAGTCAGAAGGTGGTTCTTCCTGAACAACCCCATATTGTTCAAAATTCAGTCATGAGGATTTATATAGAAAAGCCCGCCTGAGGCGGGCGATTTATCTGGTGGAGTGGAAGGGATTCGAACCCTCGGCCCCAGCGTTGCGAACGCTGTGCTCTCCCAGCTGAGCTACCACCCCGGAAATTTCCATCTCATCGCAAAAGACATAAAACTCCTTTCCCACAAGTCCCCATTTCGTCAAGGAATAAAACAAGCCTTAAGAATTGCTTATTTTATTTTTGTGCAATTTTTTTAAAATGACGTCTTGAGGTTGGAGAGGTGTTTCTGGGCGAGGTCAATGTGTTTCTGGTCGCCAACGGACTGGCTCAACTCCAGGACCTTTTCCCATGTCTCCATTGCCTTGCTGCGCCATGATGGGCGTTTTTCATAAACGATAGCAAGATTGTTATAGGCGGGTAGAAACTCGGGGTCTATCTTGATTGCCTCCAGATAATGCTCAATTGCCTTTTCATAATCCCCCTGGCGCATGAGTTCCACCGCCTTCCTGCAACACTCATCAACCTGTTCCTTTGTTGTTTTGCCTGCCTGAGGGACGGTCTGGACTGATGCAGGTTCAATTCCGGGCGCGGGAGATTCCGGGGTGACTTGTTTGCACTGAGCGCTTAAGAGAGCGGCAGACACTGGTTTTTGGATGGATAATTCCTAACTGACTCCTCCCGCCCGAGGTGTCCCCGTGCGAAGGTTCGCCTCCTCCTCGTTCAGGGTCTTTATAAGGTTCCCCTTGACAACTAGTGTCTTCCTCAGGATATCAGCATCGGAACCGGTCATGATGTCAAATATGCTATGGAGTTTGGATACCAAGAGGATGTCATTAACGGTGCTTGAGGGAGTGACAAGAACCATCCGCGCCTTATTCTTGTTGGATGTCATTTTCAGTCCGACCAGCACCCCAAGACCGGCGCT
>JAPLSR010000318.1 GCA_026398545.1 Candidatus Sumerlaeota bacterium
AAGTTTATGTCTAACGTTCCACCGACATAAACGGTCGAGCCGGAGACGGCGATGGCAAAGTCGTCGCCGGTCACATAGGGGTTCCAATCGATGGCGGCGCCCGTGGTGTCGTTGAAGGCGGCGAGACAGCCGTATCCCCATTGCAACCAGAAATTTCCCCCGGCATAGACGGTCGAGCCTGAGACGGCGAGGGCAGAGACCGAGCCGTTAGCGTTGGGGTTCCAGTCGGTGGTGGCGCCCGTGCCGGCGTTGAGTGCGGCGATATGGTTGCGCGGCTGCCCGCCGATGCTGTTGAACCATCCACCGGCATAGACAGTCGAGCCGGAGACGGCGAGGGCATAGACATAGCTGTCCACGACATAGCCGTACACGACATAGCTGTCCACGTTGGGGTTCCAGCTGGTGGCGGCGCCCGTGCCGGCGTCAAGGGCGGCGATTCGGTTGCGCGACTGCCCGCCGATGCTGGTGAACTCTCCCCCGGCATATAGTTCCGCTAGCGTTTGGGTCCCAGTCGGTGGCGGCGCCCGTGCCGGTGTTAAGGGCGGCAATCTCGTTGCGTGTCTGTCCGCTGATGCTGGTGAACTCTCCCCCGGCATAGACCGTCGAGCCGGAGACGGCGAGGGCCTCGACCCAGTTGTTCGCGTTGGGGTTCCAGGTCAGGTCAACCGTGCCGTTCGCAAGAATGTGGGCGATATTGTTTCGGACAACGCCCGCGACCTTGTCGAAATCGCCCCCGATATACCATCCGCCCGAGCCGTCAGGAACGCAGGCGTAAACATCTCCGTTCACCCTGGGAAAGGTAGCGACGGGGGCGCCGGTCGTGACGTCAAGAGGGACACCGCCTCCGGTTACCGGACCAACATAGTTGAACATCCCTCCGATATAGACTCTGTCCGGCGTTCTGACGATGGCGTTGACTGGTCCGTCGGTTATCCATGTTTCTTCACGGGGCGTGGAACTCTGTGCGCGCGCCCACGGAACATTCAACGCCGCCAGCGCCATTGCGGCTATTGTCAGGGCAAGATTAACTGCCCACGGTTTTAATTTCATGTTATGACTCCTTTAAAAATTATATTTTTTATAAACACACTATAATAAATAAATAAAGGGCAGAATGTCAATTTTAATAAATCCAAAACCCATAGATGTTTTCACGCAGAGAACGCAGAGATGTTTGGAATATATATTAATGATGTTTTATTTTTTCACTCTTTGATTCTGATATCTTGCCTCTGCGTCCTCAGCGTTCTCTGCGTGAAACATTCATTTATAAGGATCAAGGTAAAAGCGCATAACTGCCTGCCGCGGCAGAGAGAAATTTCCTTGACGCGCGGTATTGAGCGCCGGTCTATTATTTTATTTGTGTTTACGTGGATATTGCCCGTTCAAGATTTGCATGGAGGCGGTAAGATGGATTACAATGCCAAGCTCTCTAAGGTGACCGTGAGTCTCCCCCCTTCAGGAATCAGGAAATTCTTCGACCTCGTGGTGGGACGCGAGGATATCGTCTCACTCGGAGTCGGCGAGCCCGATTTCTCCACCCCCATGAAATTCTGCGCCCCTGCCATTGAGGCAATCAAAAAGGGAAAGACCAGCTACACCTCCAACTACGGACTCCTTGAACTTCGTGAAGCCATCGGTGATTATCTCAAAAGGCGTTTCAATGTCTCATACAAGCCTGCGGGGGAGATGGTAATCACAGTCGGCGTGAGCGAGGCGTTAGACATCTCGCTCCGCGCCATTATCGACCCTGGCGATGAGGTCATTGTGCCGGAACCGTGCTTTGTCTCCTATGTGCCGATGATACGTCTGGCGGGCGGCAACCCGCGCATCCTCGAGACATCTTTCGAAGATGGCTTCCGACCGCGCCTTGAGCAGATGGAAAACCTCGTTTCGCCCCGCACAAAGGCAATTCTCATCAATTATCCCTGCAACCCCACCGGCGTCACCTTCAGCGAGGATGACCTCACACGCATCGCCGGTTTTGCAAGGAGGCATAATCTGCTTGTCATCTCTGACGAGGTTTACGGTGAGCTGACTTTTGACCGTCCGCATATCTCCATTGCCTCACTGCCGGATATGTGGGAGCGCACCATCCTGCTTAGCGGATTTTCCAAGGCGTTTGCCATGACGGGCTGGAGGCTTGGATATGTCTGCGCCCCCAAACCCCTGATTGACCAGATTGTCAAGATTCACCAGTATTCAATGATGTGCGCCTCCATCATGGCGCAGATTGCCGCCATTGAGGCATGCAGGAACGGCGATGATGAAGTCAAAAAGATGCTGGATGAATACAGGGCGCGGCGGGAGGTCATTGTGGAGGGATTCAACAGGCTCGGTATGGACTGTTTGAGACCGGAGGGGGCGTTTTATGCCTTCCCCAGCATTAAAAAATTCGGGCTGTCTTCAGAAGAGTTCTGCGAGCGTCTTTTGAATGAGGAGAAGGTGGCGCTGGTTCCGGGAAATAGTTTCGGCAGGGCGGGCGAGGGTCATATCCGCTGCTCCTTTGCGGCATCGCGGGAGAGAATAAGACTCGCCCTTGAGGGACTTGGACGCTTCCTTCAAAGGCGGACAGATTCGTGAAGATTTGTGTGAATTCGTGGATAAATTCTTACATATTAATGGATTTTTCCCCCGTGAGAGCGGCATTCAGGGTTTGCGGCGGTCGCCCGCATAGAGCGCCTTGCCTGAACAACTGCCCGTAAGATTTCCCTCCTTCAAGGCGGGATGCCCATTCACAAAGACCCACACAATCCCCTTTGGCGGGGGCGTCTGGTCTCTGTAATCTGCGCCCGGGTCGAGTTTCTGAGGGTCAAGGAGAACGAGGTCGGCGCAAGCCCCGGGCTTGATGACGCCGCGGTCGGCAAGTCCGAGCCTCCAGGCGGGAAGCCCTGTGCACTTGTAAATCCCCAGCTCCCAGGGACACACCCCTCTGTCCCTCACATATCCCGCAAGGAATTCAGGGAATGTGCGGAATTTGCGCGGGTGGTCATCTTTTCCCTTGCCCCGCTCAAGCTCCTTTGATGAGACAATGTTCCCATCCGTGCAGACCATGACAAAGTCCTCCTTCATCGGGAGGAGGAGGTCATCCCCGGAAAGGCAGAGATATGCGGCGAAAATTCTGGACCTCTCCGTGAGGGAGAGGTCTGCAATCAGTTCCTCCGGCGTCATTTTCTCCTCTGCGAGGAGTTCGGAAAGGAGGCGTCCGGAATATTTCTGATAACGCCCCGGCATATCTTTCAAAAACACCACCTCCGGCGAGTCATTTTTGATAGCCTCGCGAACGAGCAGGGTGTAAAGGCGGTAATGACCTGCGGGACCGGTTGCGCGCCAGGGATACTGGTCGCCTGTAACGTCAAGACCGCGCGCCCGTGCCTCCTTCATTATGTCAAGATAGCGCCCCATATCGCCCCAGTTTCTCTTATTAATCACCTTCATGTGGGAAATCTGCACCGGCACCTCGGCGAGCTCACCGATATGAATCGCCTCGCGGATGGCGTCCAGCACCTCCTCCGATTCGCCCCTGACATGTGTGGCATAAAACCCGCCGTAAGGCTTCAATTGTTTCGCCATCTCCGCCAGCTCCCAGGCGTATGACTGCTCACTTATGGAGTAAATAAGACCGGAGGACATTCCAAAGGCGCCCTCTTCCATCCCGAGGTCAACAAGGCATTTTTCGCAATATACCTCCTCATAGGAGGGTTGACCCCTTTTTCTGCCGATGGCGGTTTCACGCGCGGGGGCGTTGCCTATCAGCATGGCAATATTGATGGCGACGCCGGAGGTCTCAATATCCCTGCAAAGGGAGCCGATTCCGAGCGGGGAGAAGGAGCAGTTCCCGCCGAGCATGGTTGTGATGCCCTGACGGATGGCAGATGCGCCGTCAGCTGCCTCGGGGATGGTGCTATCCACATGGCTGTGGATGTCAATGAAACCCGGCGTGAGGAAGAGACCGCGCCCATCAATCGTTGTGTCGCGCGGGCGCTCCTTCAGGTCGCCAACGGCGGCAATTACTTCCCCCGCAATTCCCACGTCTGCAACTCGCCGGGGATGGTCGCGCGACCCGTCAAATATGGTTGCCCCCTCAATAACGAAGTCAAGGCGCGGGGCGTCAGGCGCAACGGCGGGCGGCGTCTTGTATCTGTTTTCAAGGGGCGTGTAATGCTCAAGTTTGACGGGAACCGTCCGCACAATGCCGCGGAGGGATGAGGTTGCAAAGGCGCCGTCTGCCAGCTCATACCGGAAGTCCTTTTCATCCTTTGCGCCATTCACCGCTTTGAATGTATAGGGCGTCAGACGCTCCAGACCGGGGATATAAAAGAGATATGAGGGGAAGGCGGTCGCAACCGCCGTGGTTTGCGGCGTTTCCCGCCGCGGGCTCCTGACACCCACTCGTGACGGCTCCGGTTCGGGGCGGATATACCGGCTCACCATGATGCGTATATCCTCAGGCTTGCATCGCCTCCGAACCTTTTCAGGGAGAAGCCCCATCATATATGACCCATCATCCTCGCGAAATGACACAAATGCCTTGTGAAGCCCTGCGGCGATTTCCCTGATGCGCTCTGATGGCAGTGTGGAATCCAAGCGGATTCTCAGCCTGACGCAGGAGCGGAGGATATCTGTGGGGAGATAAGGATTTGCGGATGCGGCGGGCAGGATTTCCGTCTCAGGGGCTGAGCCCTGTTGCGGTTTTTGAATCGCTTCATAAAGATGGATGGCGAGAAGGGCGGAATCGGAGCCGAATTTAAAGGAGTATTCTGGGCTTTCGATATGCTCGCGGGCGATTTGTCCGAAGGGATAATGATAGACCTCAATGAGAAAACGGGGAGCGTTGTTTGTTTCGGATGCGGGACGTGTGTCTTCAAAACATATCTCCACAATCCCGCCGAGGGATTTCAATTTTTCGGGTGGCAGGGCGAGAATCTCTTTCGCAATGGCATCAGGCTCGGCGGCTCTGGCAAAACAACAAACCGGGACGTTTTCACCGGCGGCAAAAAGGCGTTCCACCGTCTCTTTCAGGAGGCGGGCATTTTCCGCAAAACGGGGCGCAGAACGGGCGTCCACAATGAAGATGACAAGACTGCCCTTTTCATCCTTCCGATTACCTTCCATCCTCGCGGCGGACGCCTCATGGATGGGGTGAACGACGACAAAAATGGCGACAAATACCATCATGCCAAAAAGTTGTTTCATGTGTTATCTCCTCGAAAATTATATTGAAGTTTTTCATATATACCGGCTCACAAAGGTGCAAGTTCATTTGCACATGCGGCGCCATTTATAAATTGACATAACACCGGTGATGCGTCAGGGTCTCACAAAAACAGTGGGGAATCATGAGCAAAATCGCCTTCATTTTTCCGGGACAGGGCTCCCAGTATGTCGGGATGGGCAAGACGCTCTATGACGCCTTTGACCTGGCAAGGGAACTTTTCCAGCGCGCCGATGAGATGCTTGGCTATCCCCTGAGCCGAATCTGCTTTGAGGGACCGGAGACGGAGCTGAAAAAGACAGGCAACACCCAGCCCGGCATCTTTGTCGTCAGCGCCATCGTGCAGTCTATTCTGAAGGAGCGCGGGCTGAGACCGGCGGCTGTCGCTGGACACAGCCTTGGGGAGTATGCCGCACTGCATTGCGCCGGCGCCCTCACCTTTGATGATGCATTGCGTCTTGTGGTTGAACGCGGTCGCGCCATGAACGACGCCTCCGAGGCGAATGCCGGCTCCATGGCTGCCATCATCGGGCTGGAGGCGAAGAAACTGGCAGAGGTATGCCGCAACGCCTCGGAAAAGGGCGTGGTGCAGATTGCCAATATCAATGCCCCTGACCAGCTGGTAATCACGGGCGCTGTGGAGGCTGTTATCGCCGCCTCGGAAGGGGCGAAGTCAGCCGGCGCAAAGCGCGCCATACCCCTGCCCGTGCATGGGGCGTTTCATTCCCCCCTCATGGAAAGCGCCGCCGTTCGTCTGAAACAGGCGCTCAGGGATGTGCCCATACATGCGCCTGAGATTTCGTTTGTGAACAATGCCGACGCCGCATTTCTCACAGAGCCTGAAGACATCCGGGACTCGCTGGCGCGCCAGGTGACAAGCTGTGTGCGCTGGGTGGAATCAGTGGAGAAACTGATTTCCTCCGGCGTGACGGGTATGATAGAGGCGGGACCGGGCAAGGTCCTCCAGGGGCTGGTGCGCCGCATCGACGGAGAAATCCCTGTCCAGTCCTGCGACACCCCCGAGACCATTAGCGACATTGTCAGTAAATCATAATTCGTCATTTTTTTATGGAGGTTTGAGATTATGTTAACCGGACAGGTTGCCATTGTTACGGGTGCGGGACGCGGCATCGGGCGCGCCATTGCCCTCACCCTCGCAAGTAATGGCGCGGATGTCATCGTGAGCGACATTGTGAAGGAGTCGGTTGATGAGGTTGCGGGTGAAATTGTGGCGCTCGGACGCAAATCCCTCGCTGTCGTCTGCAATGTCTCAAATTTCAGTGATTGCGAGAACATGGTCAATGCGGGCAGGGACGCCTTTGGGGAAATTGATATACTTGTAAACAACGCCGGTATCACCCGCGACAATCTAATCATGCGCATGAGCGAGGAGGAGTGGGACGCCGTCCTTGATGTCAATCTGAAAAGTGTCTTTAATTGCTGCAAGGCTGTCTGCCGCCTTATGATGAAGCAACGGAGCGGACGCATCATCAATATCTCATCTGTTGCGGGGCTGATAGGGAATGCCGGACAGGCGAACTATTCCGCCAGCAAGGCGGGCATCATCGGTCTGACCAAGACCCTTGCCAGGGAATTCGCCTCGCGCGGCATCCTGGTCAACGCCATCGCCCCCGGCTTTATCAGGACGAAGATGACCGACGTCCTGACTGAAGAGCAGCGCGCTGTCCTTCTTAAGCTCATCCCCCTTGAACGCATGGGCGAGCCGGAGGATGTTGCAAATGCGGTACTGTTCTTAGCCTCGCCGCTCGCCTCCTATATCACCGGACAGGTCCTCCCTGTGGATGGCGGCATGGCGATGTAGGAGCGACATGAGCGCATCCTTTCGGGTTGACAAATTCCCTTGCGTATCAGCATAAAAGTTCGCTCTCTTTTGCGGTGCTGACTCTCATTTTGCGTTGAGGTTTTTTTAAATATGAAGGGCAGTGAATTACGCAGGCTGTTTCTGGATTATTTTGTCGAGCGTGGGCACAGGCTAATTCCCAGCGCGCCGCTCATCCCGCCGGATGACCCCTCCCTCCTCTTCACCAATGCGGGTATGGTGCAGTTTAAACGTCTTTACGCGGGCGAGGTGGAGCCGTTGCCTTACAGTCGCGCCTGCTCGGTGCAAAAATGCCTGCGCGCCGGAGGGAAAGGCTCAGACCTTGAAAACGTCGGGCGCACCCTTCGCCATCACACCTTCTTTGAGATGTTGGGCAATTTCTCCTTCGGCGATTATTTCAAGCGCGAGGCAATTGCCTGGGGCTGGGACTTCGTGACGAATGTTATGCAACTGCCCGTTGAGCGACTCTTTGTCTCCATATATGAGGAAGATGCCGAGGCGGCGGATATCTGGGAAAGGGAACAGGGCATTCCACGCTCGCGTATAATCCCCCTCGATGCGAAGGAGAATTTCTGGGGACCCGCCGGCGATACCGGCGCCTGCGGTCCCTGCTCCGAAATCATCTTCTTCATGGGGACGGAGACCGAGCTTGCGCAGGCGCAAAGGCAGGATACGTTAGCCCTGACGCGCCGCCTTTCAAAAGAGGGAGACCTTTTCTTTGAGATATGGAACATGGTCTTTCCGCAATTCAACCAGCGGCGCGATGGCTCCCGCATCCCCCTCAAATACCGCGGCATTGACACCGGCGCCGGGCTTGAACGCATGCTCACCGCCATGAATTTCATTGATTCCAACGGCGCCATCGGCAGTCCTTATGAGACTGACCTCCTCTGGGATATCGTTAAACGCGCCGCGGAACTCACGGGACTTGAATATGTAAAACGCTTTGATCCCCTCGCGGGACGCGACCTGGAACGCACTTCCCACTCACGCCTCGCCCTCAATGCTGTTGCTGACCACACACGCGCCCTCGTGTTCGCACTCTCTGAAGGCATTATCCCCTCCAATGAGGGACGGGGCTATGTCCTGCGCCGCATCCAGCGCCGCGCCTTGCGGTTTGTGCACCTTTTAGGCGTGGAGCAACCGTTCATGTATCAGCTGGTTCAACCGGTGATTGACCTTTTGGGCGATGCCTGGCATGAGATTAAAAAATATCCCGACCATGTCATGAAGGTGATTCGTCTGGAGGAGGAGCATTTCCTCAAAACGCTTGCCCAGGGCGAATCAATCCTTGATGAGCTTATTGCGAAGGCAAAGGCGCAGGGGGCGCAGGTTCTTTCAGGCGCGGATGTCTTTAAACTTCACGCCACATACGGCTACCCCATTGACCTCACCGCCGAGGTCGCCTCTGATGCGGGTCTAAAGATTGACCGCTCCGGTTATGAGGAGGCTATGAAATGCCACCGTGAGGAGGCGAAAAAATCATGGAGAGGAGCGGTGCTGGAAAATGAGGCAGACCTGCTCTCCGATATCTTTGAACAGTATGGTCCCACTGAATATCTCCGCACGGATGATTCCGGACGCCCTGTCTTTGAATGCGACCCGCCCGTAATTGCCATCCTGAAAAATGGCGGGCGCACCGTAAGCGCCTTTGCCGGCGATGAGATTGCGCTCATCCTTGAAAAAACCTGCTTTTACGGCGAGGCGGGCGGACAGGGCGGGGATACGGGAATAATCACCCTCCGCGAGGAGGGACGCACCGCCGAAATAATTATCTCCGAAACCTTCAAAACCCCAAGCGGCATTCATCTGCACAAGGGGAGCGTTACCTCTGGAGAGGTATGTGTGGGAGATATTGTCCATGCCGCGATTGACGCCCCTCGCAGACTCGCCATCATGCGCAACCACACTGCCACGCATCTCCTTCAAGCGGCGCTGCGCCGGGTTGTGGGAACCCACATCGCCCAGCAGGGCTCATCCGTGGAGCCGGAGGGCTTTCGGTTTGACTTTGCCAACCCTGAGCCTCTCACGCCGGAGCAAATTCTTGAGGTCGAGAGGCTTGTCCAGAAAGAGATTCTGAACGATACGCCGGTTGAGACGAGGGAGATGCCGCTGGAGGAGGCGCGGCAGATTGGCGCCATTGCGCCCTTCGGTGAAAAATACGGCGCTCTTGTGTGGGTTGTAAAAATAGGGGATTTCAGCCTTGAATTCTGTGGAGGCGCCCATTGCCGCCGAACGGGGGAGATAGGGACATTCATCATTGTGAATGAGAGTTCCATTGCCTCCGGGGTGCGGCGAATCGAGTCGAAAACCGGCATGGCGGCATTTGAGATGCTCAGTAATATGCGGGACGCGGTCAGGGATTTATCCCGCCTCCTTTCCGCCACGCAGGATGCCCTTGCCGAGCGCGTGGGAAATCTCCTCGACGAAATAAAGGAGATGAAAAAGGAAATAAAAAGACTGCGCCAGGAAAAAGCCTCCGGCTCCGTGGATGATGTCCTTGCCACCGCGCGTGAAACAGGCGGAATCCGCTTTGTCACTCACCAGACCGAGGGACTTGACTCGGATGAGATGCGCAATCTCGCTGATGAGCTCCGCGCGCGCCTGAAGGAGGGCGTTGTGGTCATTGGCAGCACGGATGGTGAAAAGGTGAGCCTCGTCTGCACAGTGACGGAAGGGGTGAAAAAGAAGGCGCCGGCGGGCAAGATTATAAGAGAAGTGGCGAAAATCGTGGGCGGGAAGGGCGGCGGACGCGATGACATGGCTCAGGCGGGCGGACGCTTCCCCGAAAAACTCCCTGAAGCCCTCGCCGCCGTTGAGAATATACTCAAGTCAATCCTTCATTAATCAGGGATGTGAAATACCCCTCCGCTTGTGTCTTTTTATTTCTTTACCGCCTGCATCTGCATCTTCAGATATGCCTCGATGAAGTTATCCAGCAATTCGCCGTTCATCATTGCCTGGATGTTTCCCGTTTCATAATCCGTCCGGTGGTCCTTGACCATGGTGTAAGGCTGGAAGACATACGAGCGAATCTGGCTGCCCCAGGCAATATCTTTTTTTCCCGCCTCAAGCGTGGCGATCTCCCTTTCCTTCTCTTCAATCTGGAGCTGATACAGGCGCGAGCGTAAGACCTTCATGGCAATGGCGAGATTCTTGTGCTGACTGCGCTCATTCTGACAGATAACAACAGTTCGGGTGGGGAGATGAGTGATGCGGACGGCGGAATCCGTTGTGTTGACGCCCTGTCCGCCGGGACCCGTCGCGCGGAATCGGTCAATGCGCAGGTCGCTATCCTTTATCTCCAACGCCACATCATCCTCCACCTCCGGTGAGGCGAAGACTGAGACAAAGGATGTATGGCGTCTTTTATTGGCGTCAAATGGGGAGATGCGCACAAGGCGATGAACGCCGCTTTCCGCCTTGAGAAGACCGTATGCATATTCCCCCTCAATATAGAGGGTTGCGCTCTTGATGCCTGCCTCATCGCCGGGCTGGATGTCCTCCTCAGACACGCGAAAGCCCTTGAGTTCAGCCCAGCGGACGTACATCCGCATCAGCATCTGCGCCCAGTCGCATGATTCTGTGCCGCCCGCGCCCGGGTGAATTTGGAGGTAACAGTTCGTCATGTCATGCTCACCGGAGAGCATGGAATGGGTTTCAAGTTTTTCAAGGAGCGCCTCTATTTCATCAACCAGACGTGCAAGTTCGACCGCCTCTCTGCCGGTGTCAGATGCCCCCTCGGAGGTGAGGAGTTCCGCCATTTCCAGATTCTCTAAGATATCCTTCAGCAGGTCGTTCCAGGGTTTGATGGCGGTAGAAATCTGCTTGATGCGCTGGAGCGCCTTCTGAGCGGATTCCTGATTGTTCCAGAAGTCGCCCTCAGCGGTTTTAGCCTCCAGACTTGTGAGTTCCTTTTCCAGAGCGTCTATGTCAAAGATACCCCCTGTTCTGGAGAGTGCTTTCCCTGAGGAGGGTCAATTTTTCGGTGGCTTCCTTGAGCATGGTAATAAAAACTCCTTTCAAGCCGGATTGAGCCATCGTAGCCACGCTCCGTCGCCAAAGCTATGTAGCGTCGGTGACTTCGGCGAAGTAGGCTAATGCTCTATAACAGAAGGCGAAGAAAAACTTTTTCGATCGCGACGCCGATGTCAACAGGAATTCCAGTTAAGCCCGCGATTATCGTGCAAAAAATATTGACCCTGAAAAGAATTTGAAATATATATTAATGTTTTTTCATTATTTATATGATTGCCTGACAAATTATAAAAAAAGGGGGAAACCATGATATTGAACAGTAGAAAATACGTTTTTAGCCATGCGGCTCTCTTATTTTTTATCATGACATTTTTTTGTTCCGCCTCCTTTGCCGGCGCCACCGGTTTTGATGTCAGCGCTCCCACCCTGATTGAGGTCAAGCAGGCATTCCCGCAAAAATTACTTGTCGAAATTCTGCTCGGGCGGCAGACACCCACAACGCAGGACAGGCAGACCTTAGATTTCAACAAGGATGGGATACTGGATGTGTCGGATATAATCACTTATATACAATCCCAGAAATGAGGATGCTTGATTTCCCTTTCCAACTCTGGGCTCTAAATCGTCATGCTCTTTTCAGAATGTAATAAAAGCGAGGTGTTTGCCATGAAAAAAATCGGCACAATAGTCCTGTTCCTCTTTATTTTCTTACTGCTAAGCTCAATTCAGGGTGTTTCGCCGCCATCCCAGTCGCCGACGCTTCATAGCTCTGGCGACGGAGCAAAGCCCCTGAAAAGTTCGTCCTCCAACATTTCCATCTCCACAACGCTTACCCCCACCCCAACACCCGTTGGCGAGATATTCAAGGATAATGCCGACCCGGGTGTTATTGTCTCTGGACCGTGGAGCGCCGAAAATACCCTGACAGGTTATTACCTCAGTAATTATCTCATCAAGACTGGCGGCACAGGCACTTCCCATGTCACCTTTCCGGTGATGTTCCCGTCGTCTGGATATTGGTATGTCTGGGAAATGCATCCTGCCAGCCCCAACAACACCACCCAGGCAATGCTGAC
>JAPLSR010000310.1 GCA_026398545.1 Candidatus Sumerlaeota bacterium
CCTCCTTGCGGATTGCAAAGGGTGCAATCTTGTTGCCCTTTTTGGTCCCGAGCATGGCTTGCGCGGAGACGCTTACGGCGGCGCTAAGGTTGCCAACGCCGTTGACCAGAGGACAAGCGTCACTATTTACAGTCTTTACGGGGCGGGCGCAAATGCCCCCTCGCAGGACGTCCTTAAAAAGCTGGATGTGCTCATCTATGACATTCAGGATATAGGCGTCCGACCCTACACCTTTATCTCCACCATGTTGGCATCGATGCAGGCGGCGAAAAAGGCGGGCGTGACATTTATCGTCCTTGACCGCCCCGACCCGATGGGGGGCGATGTGGTTGATGGTCCAGTCCTTGACCCCAAATTTAAATCCTTCATAGGATACTGGACAATCCCATACACTTACGGGCTGACGCCCGGTGAGCTTGCCGGCTTTTACAATACCGAGACGGGACTTGGCGCCGACCTCCATGTGGTCAAGATGTCCGGCTGGAGACGCGGGATGACTTATAATAAGACGGGTCTCCCGTGGGTGCCGCCCTCCACACATATCCCAAGATGGGACACCTCATTTTTTTGCGCCATCACAGGCGGCATGGGGGAACTGCACATGGTGAATGAGGGTGTGGGATACACATTGCCGTTTGAAACTGCCGCCGCGCCATGGATTGACGGGACGGCGCTGGCGCAGGAGTTAAATTCCCGCAACATCCCGGGCGTCCGCTTCCGCCCCATCTCCTATAAGCCGGCATACTTTGTCTTTAAAGACCAGAACTTGAGCGGCGTGCACATCTATATTACAGAGTATGAAAAGGTGAAGCCGTTTCTGGTCGGGCTCCATATTATGGATGCCATCGGACGGATGTATCCGGATAGAAACATATTTGAGGGGGACGGGAGAATCTCCGCATTCAACAGGGCGATGGGGACGGACAAAATCATGCACATGCTGACGAAGGCGTCCATAGAGGAGATTGAGGCATCATACAGAGATGGACTCAAGGAATACATGAAACTGCGGGAGAAATATTTGCTTTATAAATAGAAGGCGTCATGCAGGCGTATGACCACTCGCCCTCAGTCAATCAGGTGTTTGTAAATCCTTACAAACTGTTTAAAGGAGCGGTCATAGGTCTTTTCCGCCTCTTTGGGGAAGCAACAGCCGGGCAGTTGCTTCATGCCGAGATGATAGCGGAGGCATTCGCAGCAGAACCCCTTCCTTTCACAAGAGGGATAGCTGCAGATGCAGGAGGACATATTCCCTGACAGGTTTGCGCAGGCATTCATTTAAATTCCTCTTTCAGAAATTTTATTATAATGACAGTTTGTGAAAGATGTGGCAGGTGAACATCCGATGTCAAAACAAAATTCCCAGCGCGGATACTGGTCAGCGAACCTTGATGTGCGGAATCTTGGCGGCGGGGCAACATCGGGATTATTAGACCTGAACAGGGAGCTCGAGTTTTATTTCAGCCCTGAACAGGAGTATGCCCTGAGACATCTCTGGGGAAATGAGGGTCCGCGCAGGAAACGCATCCTTGAGATTGGGTGCGGGATGGGGGTCTTTGCCCTGTTTCTGGCAAGGCAGGATGCGGAGGTGTATGTGGTGGACATTGCCCCCTCGCGCCTTGATTTTTTGAGGGGGCAGGCAAGGGGTCTCGGGCTTTCTCACCAGATTCACATCGTCTGTGCGGCTGCCGAGGCGCTACCCTTTCCTGACTCTTATTTTGACGCCGTTTATACAAAGTCTGTCCTGATTCACACGCAGTTGGAGAAGGCAGCCGCCGAGGCGGCGCGGGTGGTGAAAACTGGGGGCGTGGGCGTCTTTGTTGAACCGATGAGGCATAACCCGTTTGCCAGTCTTTACCGATATACCCTTGCGCCGGCGGAGTGGAGAGACATCACAACATATTTTGACCGTCAGAGGCTGAGGATTCTGGCGAAGGCATTTGGACATGCCCGCGTCAGATTTTTTTTCCTGTTCTCCTTTCTTGCCTTTTTCTGGCAGTTCGGCATACGCAACGGTCCCCTCTTTAAGACCAGCATCCGCCTCCTGAGTGCCGTGGATGCGGCACTTTTTCGCCTGTTCCCTGCCTTGCGGAGATTTGCCTGGTTCGCCGTCTTGTGCGCCAGGAAGTAGGTGCGGGGCATGAGACCTTCCACGAGTGTTTATCTGAAGACAGGTATGAAACCGCTGTTAAGGCGACGAGATAGAACTTTGAATAACTCCCAACATGGCTCTGAGATGTGGGATGCAATTGTCTGCGGGGCGGGTGCGGCGGGACTTGTGTCTGCAGGGCGGGCTGGCGAAAGGGGACTTCGCATTCTTATCCTTGAAAAGACAGACATCGCCGGTTCCAAGATACGCATCAGCGGCAATGGACGCTGTAACCTCTCCAATGCCGCTCCCCTGCATGATTTTATTGAGGCATTCGGTCAGAATGGACATTTCCTTTACAGCGTCTTTCACCGATTTTTCCGCGATGAACTCCTCGGGCTTCTTGGGAGGCTTGGCGTAAGGGCAAAGACCGAGCCCGACGGGCGGATTTTTCCCCGCTCGGATAATGCGGCGGATGTGGCAAATGCCCTCATGCGCTATGCAACTCAAGGCGGATGCGAGATTCGTTATCATGAACCCGCGCAGGATATTGTCCTGAAGGGGTCGTCGGGACACAGGGAAATCTGCGGCGTCCGCACCCCGCGCGGTCTTTACAGAGCCAGTGCCGTAATCATGGCAACGGGCGGTCGCTCTTATTCATCTCTCGGCACAACGGGGGATGGTTATGAGATACTCCGCCGGAGCGGGCACACAATCACACCTCTGCACCCAGCCCTTGCGGCGTTTGTCAGCGATGCCCCGCGCTGCAGGGCATTGGAGGGACTTTCACTGCCGGATGTCATCCTTTCACTGCGCGGGGATGGCGGAAGAGACCTTTTTTCTGAGCGGGGAGAGATTATTTTCACATCGTCCGGCATAAGCGGACCTGCGGCGCTGAATCTGAGCCGTCATGCCGCAGGGAGAATAGAGACAATGCGGCGTCCGGAACTTGTGCTTGACCTTATCCCCGGCGTTTCCGCGGAGGAGGTTGAAAGGCGGATAGATGAGGGGTGTGGGCGCTCCCCTCGCCGCCATCTTGTCAATTATCTGAAGGAGTTTCTCCCTTCGCGCCTTGCTGTGGATATTCTCTCAGCCAGAGGCGGACCTGATGCCGCAAAGAAGTTGGGCACCCTGAGCTGTGCCGAGCGGAGGACACTAACACGGCGCTTGAAGGCACACCTGTTTCCCTGCCGCGGCATCAGGGGCTTCTCCCATGCAATGACAACGCGCGGAGGCGTCCCGCAAGAGGAGATTGACCCGCGCACGATGGAATCGAGGCTTGTGGCGGGACTTTATATCACCGGTGAACTATTGGATATGGATGGACCCACAGGCGGCTATAATCTACAGGCGGCGTTTTCGACCGGCTGGCTTGCGGGAGATTCAATCCCCGCCTGACCCCAGCCCCAAATTCTCCAATTCTCCGATTCTCCGATTCTCCAATTCTCAAATGCTCACTCATCCAGCGGTTTTTCCAGGTCATCCCTGATGAGCCTGTAATGCTCTATGATGGTGGAGAGGCGTCCCTGAGCCTTCTTCAGTTTATCGGTGGTGGACTGGAGGCGCGATGCGAGGTCGCGGGCAAGGTTAAGCGCTATCTCCGGCGTGCAATGGAGAAACTCCTGGAATTTACCCTCAGAAATCTCAAGGAGGATGGTGCGCTCCACGGCGCGGACGGTGGCTGTGCGACCTGTCTTTAGAAGTGTGGACATCTCCCCGACGAAGGAGCCGGGTGTGTCGATGAGAGCCACGCGGCGTCCCGCCTTCAGGATTTCAAGTGCGCCCTTGAGCAAGAGGTATGCCTCGCGCGAGGTGTCCTCTTCATAAAAGAGGATTTCAGATGGACGGAGGATTTTAGGATTTGAGAATGTGAGCACCTGAGGGTCGAGTGTCCCGCTTTTGATTTCGGCATCGGTGATGGACTTTATTTCTTCCTGCGATAGAGGGGCTTCCACGCTGAGTTGAATGATTCGTGTGGCATCCGGTTCAAACCGACCGTCAAGGTAAAGTTCCAGGTCCTGGATAAGGGACGCACAATTCTGATACCTCCTTGCGGGCTCACGCTGGCACATCTTCATGATGATGGCGCTTGTCTCCTCAGAGACGCCCGGAGCCGCATGCATGGGGTAAGGGATATCATCCGTGATTTTTTTTGTGAGGAGGAGAGAGGTGTTCAGGTCGGCGAACGGCGGTTTTCCCACTATGAGTTGGTAAAAGGTGATGCCGAGGGCGTAGATGTCAGTCCTGATGTCAAGATTGGTTTCCCCTCGCGCCTGTTCCGGCGAGACATAAAGCGGTGTGCCCAGAATCAGCCCCGGCATCGTGAGGGATGTGTCAACCTGTTCCCTCGCAAGACCGAAATCGGTGAGTCTGGCGATTATTCCCTCCGGGGCGGATGTTATGATGATATTTGAGGGTTTGATGTCGCGGTGTATAGTTTTTTGTTTTTCGGCAGCCTCCAGACCGCGAGCCACCTGGAGGATGATTTTAGCCGCCTCTTTTTCTTCAAGTCTCAACTTGGTTTTCAGTAATTGGGTGAGGGTATCCCCGTCAGCAAATTCCATAACCATGTAATAGTAGCCCTCATAGGTGCCGTATCCGTAGCCGGCGACGACGTTCGGGTGACGGATGCGTTTGACGATATCCGCCTCACGTATCAGGCGATGCACAAATTCCCTGTTTTTGCAATAATGCAGGTAAAAGACCTTGAGGGCGACGCGCTCACCGGTCTTTTTATCAGTGGCGGAAAAGACAACACTGCTTGCCCCCTTTCCCACCTGCTCAATGATGTTAAATCCGGGGATGATATCCTTTTTGAATTGCCCCAGCTCTGTGAGGGGACCGAGGGGTGTCTGCATAATCGCTTTTTTCGCCATGAGGTAAGCCCCATATTCATGGGGGATGATGGTGGGCCCACCAGGACTCGAACCTGGGACCAACCGGTTATGAGCCGGTGGCTCTAACCAACTGAGCTATGGGCCCCGAGAACTTGTCGGTTGTGAATTTCTCCACGCCGGACAGGAACAAAAATATTCTTTGCCGGGACGAGATTTCCATGTCAAGATAAATGCATGGCTCAATGAGGCGTGCACTGTGAAAAGTCGGGGCATTTAAGGAAGCGCCCCCCCCGGCGTCAAGCAAATTCCATATTAAAATGGAGCAAATGGTTGAGTCTGCCCCTCAATGTCATTTTAGGAGTGTTATATTGTTTTTCTTCAATAATTCTGTAAATTCTGCGGACAACCCTTTTTTCCTGAATATTCCCTCAATAAACCGGATTCTGTTTTTTTTGTATTCATCACTTAAGTTGAAGTTTTTATCACCCGTTTTTATTGTATCCCAATAACTCTGAAAGCATCCCAAAGCATCCTTGATATACTTTTGACTATCAGCCATTTGACATAAATGTATTGTCTGTGTATAAAATAAATATAGTACGGGAAATGTTCCATTGGCGGCTTTTTTGTTGGCGTCTTTGAATAAAAGCAGGTCTTCTTTTAATTGTTGAATAAACACCTTTTTCTCATAATCCATATTGTCGGTGCTCGGTAAAGAATTTGCCATTTCAGGATAAGCGTTGCTTATAGATGCAAAATAGAATACCGTGGATATCCCGCTGATTCTATCGAAAAACATCAGATTATTCTCTTTGATAATTTCGCTCATAACACATTGAAAATTTCTTATCGCTTCCGTTTCCCTTCCCAGTTCAAACAAAATTTCCACTTTTTTGAATTGATATTCATAATATTTGCCAATATAATTTTTCTTTCCATTAATTAGGCCTAGTATATTATCTGTTAATTTTAAATCATCCTCCAATTTTTGTAGTGTTTCTGTCGTATTTTGATCGGTTAAATCGGTTTCTTTTGACCATAATATTAATCCACCATATTGAACCAATAGTAAAATTATAAACATGGTCATATTTTTCATGGGATTATACCACCATTTTATTTACGAGGAGTTGGAGTCAATCTCAACCATTTGCTCCATTTTCATGCCGTTTTTGGAACGCTTCTCACTCGTCCCCTTTGTTGTCAATATAAATGCGGGGATGAGTAGGAGCCGTGTTTAAGGACCAGTTCCCGGATGCGACGGAACCGGTCAAGGCTGACATCATCCGGCACGGAGTGGTCTGAGTGGTAGATGTAGCCTCCGCCCTTTTTGGCAAATGTGACCTTTTCCCTGATTTCGTCCTCAATGACGGCAGGGTCGGGGTGGGACATCTTGCGCACATCAATCCCGCCCATGAAGGCAAGGACGTCCCCATACTCTTTTTTCAGTTCAAGGATGTCCATGCCGGCTTTGACCTCAAGCGGCTGGAGGCAATCAAATCCCGCCTCGATGAGGGCGGGGATGTGCGCCCGCACGTTTCCGCAACTGTGCAATATCACCTTGCGCCCGCGCGCATGAAAAAAGTCGCATAGCCTTCTGTGATGCGGCTGGAGTATCTCCCTGTAAAGCGCCGTGGAGAAAAAAGGACCGTTTTTGTAGCCGAGGTCATCAAAGACAAAGGCGCCGTCAAAGTCATACCCCATGCCGAACATCTCCTCTGCGCACTCCAGGACAAGTTTGAAATGGGCGCTGAAGATTTCGGTTATCCAGTCGGGGTCGGTCAGGAGGGCGGGGAGGAGGGTCATGGGACCCATGATAGTGGAGAAACGGTCATAGCCGATGCCGGTTGAGAAGGTGGTGAAGAGCCCTTTTTTATGCGCCTTTTTCAGACGGGGTCTGTCATCCTTCCATTTTATGCGCCTCTTTTTGAAGACAAGGTTTCCCTTGAGTTCCTCCCACCTTTCCCGCGTGGTGAGGTGGAAGGCGATGAGTTCGGGCGTGGAGGTGGAGTGTTTCCAGTTTTTGAGAGTGGCGCCGCTTTCATCGGTGAATATAATATATTCATCCGTTTCATCGATAATCACTTTGGGGAGCATGAAAGAGGTGTCCGGTCCGAACTGCGCGATTTCAAACTCGAAATAATCCTCCGGCGCAACACCAGGCGGAAGTCCTTCCCTGCGCCATCGCTCGATAGTGGTTGCCCAGAGATTATCTGTGAAGGGGACTCGGTCTGCCTCCTTGTGGTTCAGGGCGGCGTGGATGCGTTCTTCTGCCAGCATACGGTGAACACCAAAAATTTAGATTCACCACAGAGCCACAGAGTTCACAGAGTTTATTTCTAAAATATTAAAATTCTCCGTGTTCTCTGTGTCTCTGTGGTGAAGATATCATCTCCCGGACACGGCTGTATATGATGCGGCGTATCTCCTCTATGGATTTTTCGCCATCAACGCGCCAGATTTCCGGATAGGTCATGGCGTCGAAGAGAGACCTCACCTTTTTGAGGTAGTCCAGTCTTTCAAAAAGGTTGGAACTGTCGCCGCGGCTTTTTTCGATGCGCCCCGGCGCCACTTCCGCCGGTATGGAGAGATAGATGACAAGGTCGGGGCAGAGGGCGATTTTGCGGTTTTCCCTGTTGATGAATTCCGGGTCAAGTCCGAGGGCTCCCTGGTAGGCGATGGAGGAGTAAAAATAACGGTCAATAACCACCACGCACCCCTTTTTGAGTGCGGGCTTTATATTCTCAGCCACGTCCTGCCTGCGGTCTTCGAGGAAGAGGCGAAATTCCTGCATGGGCGAGATTTCGTCTCTGCCTTCTTGCGCAAGGGAGCGGATGCGGATTCCGTATGGACCATCTGTCGGCTCCCTGAGATAGAGGACTTTATAACCTTCCCCCGTGAGCGCCTCGCAGAGGAGCTTTGCCTGAGAGGTCTTTCCCGCGCCGTCAATCCCCTCAAAGGCAATCAGAAAGCCCCACCCCGCCTCGCCTTGAAATCCGGTTTTCCTTGTTTCGCTCACGGAGTTATTCATTTTTTCTCGCCCGGGTGTCTTTAGAAAATAAAAATATTATGCAAGAGAATTGACTTTTTGCCCAAATGTCAAACATATATTGTGCGTAATCATGTGGGGCAATATCCGAGTCCCTTTTTTGAGTTGATGAAATTGAATATTACCGGCGGTGGCGGTTGAAAATTCTTGTCCTCATCAATTTTCTGGACAGACCGCATTGCTCTCCTAAAGAGATGGCGGCTATTGGAAGGGTATTATCCAGCTCCGGGCACCCGCACAGGATTGTGAAATTTAACTCCAGAGAGCAAGCCATCCATGCCATTGAAGAGGCGGAACGGGAGAGTTTTGACACCCTTCTCATTGGCGGC
>JAPLSR010000388.1 GCA_026398545.1 Candidatus Sumerlaeota bacterium
CGACATGCGCCTCCTGAATCTTTATAACCCCAACAGCGCCATGTACTCTGGTCTATACGACCTCTGGGGGAACGACCCGGGGGTCATGCGGCGCTATGCGGAATTCATTGCCTTCACACAGGGTGAAAATCCCTCCAATGCCACGCAGATTATCGAGTTTAAAAAAATCTCCCCTCTTTTCTCCATGCTAAGGTGCGGATATGTTATCAGAACGGAAAATAAAAAGTTGCAGATAATCCGCCTGTCAAACGCCCTCCCGCAGGCGCTTCTCTTGGATAAATATACAGTCCTGCCCTCGCGCGATGCCATTTTCGCCGCCATGAGGGAGCCTGCATTCAACCCACGTGAGACGGTCATCCTTGAGCAAGAGCCAACCCCCCGCCCCACGCCGGCAAAGGAAAAGGGGACGGTGCGGGTGATAGACTCTTCAACAGATTATCTCACCATTGAGGCGCAGGTCGAGAAGCCGTCAATCCTGCTCCTGACAGAGACCTACAGCAAGGGATGGCGCGTCCGCACCCTGATTGATGGCGCTCAGAAAATATATCACGTCATGCCTGCGGACTGGACACTTCGCGCCATTCCCCTTGAGCGCGGGCATCACAAATTCCGTCTTGAATACCATCCTTCATCCCTCAAGACCGGACTCTGGCTCTCCCTCCTCACCGCCGCGCTCCTCCTGTGCGGTCTCGCATGGCATCTGCACAGGATAAAATCCCCGGCGCATATACTCCCATCTCCCGCCCCGCACAAACCCGAGAGAAAAAATAAGAGAGAAATCCCGATAAACTCTTGACAAATTCCCACCCGGCAAATTATTTATTCCAATAGAGATGTAAGCCAGTCCGCCTGAGGCGGATTAGTTTTCAAGGAGGTAATAACAATGGCTCTTTACTTTTATTTCTCCATACTCCCCGAGGCATTAATTGCCTCCATGCTCCCGCCTGAAGACTTCTGTGCATATCTTGCAGTCGGAACCAAGAAACGCGCCAGCGACCAGGCAATCCTTTTTGAGGTCTCGGGCGTATTTGAAATCGATTATTTTGACCTCTCCAACCTGGAAAAGCGCTGTGCCCCTCATTCTGATGGGACACCAAAACACTCCCTTTACCTCTGCATCTACCGCGTCCTTGAGCACCTGTCCCTGAAGGCATTGAAAGACCTCTATCTTGTCACGAGGGATGCCCGCATCCTGCAATTGCCAAAGATGAGCCAGATTCCGTCCCCAACAGCGAGAATACATCTCTATCAAGAGCTCTGTCCCGTTCCGCCGCTCGTTGCCAGCGCCCTTGAACCGAGGGAATTCTGCCGATTCATGACCAATCCCGCCCAACCCATCCAAGTCCCCAAACTCTTCTTCACGGAGCTGCGCCTTGGGGAACTAGGGACAAATCCTGAGGCAGAGGGCTGCCGCGACGTCCCTTACAAGGCGCTCATGCATCTCCGCGATTGCCTGAGGGATATAAAGTCCAATCCCCAGAAACACACCAAGACCGTTGACCGCATCCCGCCACGGAGTGACCTTTACCGCCTTGTGGAGTCCGGGTTTTATATCGGCGGTCAGGAGGAAATCTACTTTTATCCCTTCCCATCCGAGTTGGAACTGGAGGATAAATATCACGCCTGGTGGCGCTCGGCAACGCTCTAAAAAAACCCCGGTGATTTTGTCCTTTGTCCGCCTGAGGCGGATTTGTCCTTTTCCCCGTGGGACGTTTCCTCACAAAAAACATTGACGAATCAGTGGACAGCGTAAAATCCTTTTCCAATTTTACTCTGGAAAAGGATTTTTCAAAATGGAAATCAAAATCACCTTTCCCGACGGGAAGGCTAAAACATATCCCGCAGGCGCAACCCCGCGCCAGATCGCTGAGGATATCGGTCCTGGCATTGCACGCGCCGCCCTCGCCGCAAAGGTTGACGACCAACTCATCGACCTCAATACCCTTCTGAGACAGGACGCCACCCTGCGCCTCCTCACCTTCAAGGACCCGGAGGGGTGCGATATCTACCGCCATTCCAGCTCCCACATCATGGCGCAGGCAGTCATGCGACTTTATCCACAGGCTCATCTCGCCATTGGACCCGCCATCGAGGACGGCTTTTATTACGATGTGGACTTTCCGCAACCCATCTCCGTTGATGACCTTCCGAAAATTGAGGAGGAGATGAAAAAGATTGTGAAGGAGGACATCCCCTTTGAACGGCGTGAGGTTTCCCGCGAGGACGCCCTCCGTCTGTTTGAAAAGGAGGGCAACAAATTCAAGGCGGAACTCATCCGGGAACTGCCCGATGATACCGTCGTCTCGCTTTACAAACAGGGCGAATTTATCGACCTCTGCCGCGGTCCGCACATCCCCGGTACAAACTACCTGAAGGCATTCAAGCTCATCGGCGTGGCGGGGGCATACTGGCGCGGCGATGAACGTCGCGAAATGCTCACACGCATCTATGGCACCTCATTCACCGATGCCACAGCGCTCAAGGAACACCTCGCCCTTATTGAAGAGGCGAAAAAGCGCGACCACCGCCACATCGGCAAGGAACTGGAACTTTACAGCTTCCAGCCGGAGGGTCCTGGATTTCCCTTCTTCCATCATAAGGGCGTCGTCATCTTCAATGAACTCATCAACTTCTGCCGCACGGAGCTCTATAAGAGGGGCTACCTTGAGGTGAAGACGCCTCTCATTTTGAATGAGGAGCTCTGGCACAGGAGTGGCCACTGGGACCACTACCGCGAAAATATGTATTTCACCACGATTGATGAGAAGACCTACGCCGTGAAACCGATGAACTGCCCCGGCGGTCTCCTCGTTTACAAAAGCCGACTCCACAGCTATCGCGAGTTCCCCATCAAGGTAGCGGAGTTCGGACAGGTTCATCGCCATGAAAAGAGCGGCGTCCTGCATGGTCTCTTCCGCGTCCGCACCTTCACACAGGATGACGCCCATGTCTTCTGCCTGCCGGAGCAATTAGAAGATGAAGTCGCCAAGCTGATTGACCTAATTCTTTATTTTTACAGGACGTTCGGATTTGAGGATGTGATGATTGAGCTCAGCACCCGCCCGTTCTCCAGCATTGGCTCGGATGAGATGTGGGAGAGGGCGACCGACGCCCTGCAGAATACACTGAACAAGATGAAAATTAGTTACAAAGTTAATATCGGAGAAGGCGCCTTCTATGGACCAAAGATAGATTTCCACATCCGCGACTGCCTGAAACGCACCTGGCAGTGCGCCACCATTCAGGTGGACTTTTCCATGCCGGAGCGCTTTGACCTCACTTACATCGGTGCGGATGGTAAGGAACACCGCCCTGTCATGATACACCGTGCCATCTTTGGCTCCCTTGAGCGCTTCATCGGCATCCTTATCGAGCATTATGGCGGCAACTTCCCATTGTGGCTGGCGCCCGTGCAGGCAACTATACTGCCCATCTCAGAGAAGCATTTTGATTGGGCAAAAGAGGTGAAAAGACTCCTGATTGAGGCGGGAATCCGCACCGAGGTGAATCTCTCGGAGGATAAAATCACCCGCAAGATTCGTAACGCCGAGACGGAGAAGATTCCGGTCATGCTCATCACGGGCGACCGGGAGATTGAGACAAAAAGCGCCTCAGTGCGCCGACATGGCATCGGCGATATTGGCTCAAAACCCATCGATGAAATCATCCTTGACTTGAAAAGTGAGATTGCGGGAAAAAGATTAAAACCGCAATGACATCTAAGAATAATCTTTCAGGATGTTGAGAAAATGAACCATAAGGACTCAGGGTTGGTCCCGGAAAGCGTTTTTCATCTCTGCAAAGAGTATGGCGTTCAGGAACTATCTGTTTTCGGCTCTGCCTCAGGCGAGAATTTCACATCCGAAAGCGACCTGGATTTGTTGGTGGAATTCAAACCGTATGTTCACATCGGGCTCATGGACTTTGCGGCGCTTCAAAGACGCCTTTCCGAGCTGGTAGGGCGTCCTGTTGATTTAGTATCCAAACATGGATTGAATCCTCTAATCCGGGATGAAGTGCTTGCTCAGGCTAAAGTGCTTTATGCGGGCGGATAAATTATATCTTGTGGATATTATTCAGGCGGCTGAAGATATCGGTCGGTTAATATCCGGCATGGAAACTGAAACGTTCGTACAAACCATGTCCGTCCGAAGGGCAACACTGCAGGCTATCATCGAAATTGGCGAAGCCACTGCAAAAGTTTCTCCGGAACTGAAAGGCAAGTATCCCGAAGTGCGATGGCAGGATGCGATTGCCATGCGCAATATCGCTGTTCACGAATATTTTAGCGTGGACTGGCGTATTGTCTGGGATACAGCAATTCACGATATTCCCCACCTGAAACAGCAGATTCAACGGATATTGAATATTGAATTCCCGACAGAAAATAACACAAAGCCGTAAATGGTATGATAAAGGGGATTAATTACTGGGCGTTTGCGCCGGAGGCGGATGGCACGCCGCGCAACCCCGTTACAGCCATGAGGGAGGCGAAAAATCTCGGGTATGATGCCTTTGAACTGACCGTTGACCCGAATGGTCCTATATCCCTTGTCACCACAAAGTCTGAGGCGGAAAACATCAGGCGCGCCGCTGAGGAAATCGGCATTGGATTGAAAACTCTCGCCTCCGGTCTCGCCTGGCGCACCTCCCCCACCCATCCCGACCCCGCCATCAGGGCAAAAGCGGTGGAGGATTACAAAGCCATCCTGCGGATTGCCGCATGGCTCGGCGTGGAGACAATTCTTTACATACCCGGCATGGTTTCCGCCCCCTTTATCCCCGATTTTGAACCGCAACCTTACGACGTTGTTCATGCCCGCGCAAAAGAGGCGCTCGCCGGTCTCCTCCCCTTCGCCGAAAACCTGAATGTCAAAATCGGCGTTGAAAACGTCTGGAACCGTTACCTCCTCAGCCCGCTTGAGATGCGGGACTTCATCGACTATTTTGGCTCCCCATTCGTGGGGTCATATTTCGACGTGGGCAACGTGATGCTCTTTGGCCATCCGGAGCACTGGGTCAAAATCCTCGGTCGCCGAATCTTCGCCGTCCATCTCAAGGATTTCAAGGTGGAAATCGGCAACCTGAGCGGGTTCGTGGACATCCTGACGGGTGACGTGAATTATCCAGCCGTTATGCGCACATTCAAGGAAATCGGTTACACGGGCACATTCACCGCCGAGGTGTTCGCCTCCCCGACCCGCAACATGCCCGCTGTGGCTATACAGTCACTCCGAAAAATTGAAGAAACACATTGACCCCGTAAAATTTATCAGATGTCATTAAATCTAATAAGATATAAGTTATAATCATGGGGGCGATGAAATGCGTCTGAAAATTGTTCTTACGTTCATTTTTTTTGTTTTCCTTTTTAACGCCACTTCCCATCTATACGCCGAAAGCGTCTGGCGCGTTGACTGGGAGAGCGCGGCGCCGCTCAAAGATGGCAAATCCTGGGATACGGCATTTACCACGATTCAAGAAGGTGTTGATGCCGCATTCAATGCCGGGGGTGGCGAGGTCTGGGTCGCCGAGGGGACATATAAGAACGACTCTTCCACAAGCAACCCGGAAGTTCTAATGAGAGATCATGTGAGCCTCTATGGAGGATTTAAAGGAATTGGCATTGGCGAATATGAGCAATCCCGTGAACAGCGCAAGTGGAACAAAAACATCACGATTATTGACGGTGGAGGAAAATATGCCTGCGTATTCGGCGCCAGCGACGCCGTCTTAGATGGATTCACTATCACTGGCGGATGCGGCGTTTATGATGACGTGGGCAACTGTTACGGCGGGGGATTGTACTGCAAAGATGTTTCCAACCTGCTTGTCCAGTGTTGCATCATCCATGGAAATGAGGTTGATGGGAAAAGAGGAACGGACGAAACGGACGACCAGACTGGGCATCATCCGCCCACTGATGGGAAGGATGCCCGTGGTGGAGGCGTTTACCTTAATAACAGCACGGCTTCCTTCGTAAATACCATTATTGACTCAAATATTGCCCACGGGGGATATTCGGGGTATTCCTATCAGGATAAGGGTGTCAAAGGAGGAAGCGCTTATGGCGCTGGCCTGTTCGCCGACAAAGTCTCCTTTGCATCATTTATAAACTGTGATGTGATTTGGAATGAATCGATTCTTGGGGGTGGAACGGCAACCTGGGGTGTTAATGGCGTTGCGAAAGCAGGCGGGCTTTATATTAACACTTCCTGTGTGGTTACGAATTGTATCTTAGCCGGCAACTCTCCGTGGTCTATTGAACCCCATGCCGCCAAAATAACCTATACTTCCATTGACCCCGATACGTATTCCGGGTCCGGCGTGGGAGTTATAAATGCCAATCCACTATTTACATCACATTTTAGACTCAGCCCTGATTCCCCATGCATTGATACCGGCACATCTTATACCGCCCCATCCATTGATATCGCAGGCAATCCACGACCTCTGGATATCCCCGGCATTGGCGCAGATGGCACAGGCTCGGAATTCGACATGGGAGTTATCGAGAACCAGTTGACTTCCCTGCAGATAATCTCGCCCTATGGTTCCATCACACCGCCGCCCGGGACATATTCTTATGTGTCAGGGGCGTATGTGACGGTCTCGCGAGAACCCGATATTTGGGTTGTTGACTCATCAAGTGATGTTTATGTCTGTCAAGGATGGAAGGGTGAGGGGTCCGTTCCGGCGCAGGGAAACTATTACACCTACACCGTGACCTTTCAGTTGGATGAGCCCAGCACAATCACCTGGCTGTGGGAGCTTTCGGATGAATTTTATATGTTGACCGTGGACACAGCGCCGGAAGATACAGGAAAGGTTACCACGCTCTACTCCTATAATCCCCCACCCTGGATTATTTCCGCCAACAGCGAGGTTACATTGACAGCCACTGCAACCCGCCGCGGTTATTATTTCCAGCGCTGGAGCGGGGATTATAATGGCACGGAGAATCCCCTGAAAATTACAGTCACGGGAAAGACGCATCTCACGGCACATTTTATAGAATATGAGCCGCCACCCTCACACATCTGGTTTGTGGACCATGAAAGCACGGCGACCGTGAAGGATGGGTTCATGTGGGACACCGCCTTCGACAATATTCAAGCGGGCATCGATGCGGCATGGAATGGATTCGGCGGCGATGTCTGGGTTGCCGAAGGAACATACACAGTTCAGAGCGATTCGTGGCGCCCCGTCGTATCGATGAAAGATGGGGTTAAGATTTATGCGGGTTTCGTGGGGATAGGCGCGGGCGGTCATGAAGACTTCCGGGACCAGCGCGACTGGGTCCGGCATCCCGTCATTATAGATGGCGAAACCAAGCATCGCTGCGTGGATGGCGCCACCAGTTCCACCTTAGATGGATTCACCATCGCCAATGGCATTGCCACTGAAGGCGGCGGCATTTACTGCTCCAGCATCGATATGTTCAAAATCGCCAACTGCATTTTCAAAAATAACCATGCGTGGGGACCTGCCGGAATGGACGAATATTTTTTCATGTATCCCATGCCACCAACGGCCGGTGGCAACGGCTATGGCGGGGGAATTTACAGCGAAAACTCCTCCGTCGCCATTGTCAATTGCGTCTTTTTCTCCAACGAGGCTCAGGGTGGCTCTGGCGGGCATGGATATATTTTTTATCATTGGAACGCTCCGGACGGCATTGGTAATGGGGGCGCCGCCTTTTCCGATGAATCCTCCATTATGAATATTACGAACAGCACTTTTTACGGCAATTCAATCATCGTCACCGCCGGAAGTATCGGAGGCATTTATCTAAACGGTGAATCCGATGTTAAAAATTGCATCGTCTGGGGGAATAGTGGCGGCAATATCTACATCTACTTCGCCTCACCTTACAGTGTCGCCTGGTCCGATATCGAAGGCGGCTATGCGGGAGAGGGAAATATCAACGCCGAACCCCTGTTTGAGAATCCGGCTGGCGAAGATTTCCATCTTCAATACGGCTCGCCCTGCATTGACACCGGCACGTCCGTTTCCATATCAATGGACTTAGACGGCTATCCTCGTCCGGCGGATGTGCCCGGCGTGGGCACAGACGGCACAGGATGGGAATTCGACATGGGGGCTTTTGAGTTTCAACCCAATTATGCCAGCGCGTCCGACACGAAAAACCACATTCTGGGACGCGCCCCGCTGCCCGCTTTCCGCAAGGTTTATGCTGACCATAACGGCGATGGGGTCGTGGACGTCGCTGATATAATTTTCCTGATGCAGCAAAAATAAAACGGTGAAGGTTAAATATGAAAAAATTAACCATTTTAACATTCATCGGGATTCTTTTCTGGGGCATGGCATGGTGCGCGGCGGCGCAGAATGTCTGGTTCGTGGACTGGGAGAGCACGGGAACGCTGAAAGACGGCAAGTCATGGGACGCGGCATTTACTACGATTCAGGAAGGCGTGGATGCCGCGGCGGCGGCGAGCGGGGGCGAGGTCTGGGTCGCCGAGGGAACATATAAGGACACAATATCCTCGACCGACACAGTGGTTAAAATGCGTGAAAATGTCAGCCTCTATGGCGGCTTCAAGGGCATTGGCGCGGGGGGATATGAGCAATCCCGCGACCAGCGAAACTGGGCGGCAAACAAGACAATCATTGATGGAAATAATATAACCCCCTGCGCCTTTGGCGCCAGCGATGCCGCTCTTGACGGATTTTTAATAATGAACGGGATAGGATATTATGATGAAAAAGGAAACAGCTATGGAGGGGGGCTGTATCTGAAAAATATTACGCCCTTTTTTATATTGAATTGCCTGTTCCGGGGGAATTCTGCAAATGGTAAAAGTGAAATGTTCGGGGGCGCTTGCGGAGGCGGCATCTATTCCGAAAACTCGCGGGTTTTTATTGCCAACAGCATTTTTCATAATAATTATGCGATAGGGAGTTATTACGCTTATGGAGGCGCTCTGTTCGCCGATGCCGCCAGCACCCCCACCATTATGAACTGCACATTTTATGGTAATGATGTAGATTGGAGAGAATCGATTCATGCCATTAGCGGCGCCACTCTCTACCTCCCGAAAAGTTCAAAAGTGACAAACAGTATTATCTGGTATTCGCCTTTGGTAAATCCCGTCTATGGTTTGAAAGGGGATATCACATATTGCGATATTGAAAATCCTACATCTACCGCAGCCTATCCGGGGACAGGAAACGTCAACCGAAATCCCCGTTTCATGAATACAGGAGATTTCCATCTCAAAATGGATTCGCCCTGCATAGATGCCGGCACGTCCGAGGGCGCGCCTCTCACGGATTATGATGGCCATTTGCGCCCGATTGATATTACCGGGCGTGGATTGAGCCTCGTCTTTGATATGGGCGCTTATGAATTCCAGGCGGATCAGATTGTTACCCTGTGCGTCCAGTCCCTGTATGGTTACCCGTCCCCTTCTTGCGGCACCCATCTCTATGAGAAAGGTTTGGCGATAGAGGCCTGGATGAGTTCTTCACCCTTCACGACACCGGAAGGCGACATTTATAAATGCACCGGCTGGAAAGGCGAAGGGTCTGTTCCGGCTTCGGGAACCAATACTTATCTAATTTTCAACATTGACAAGCCCAGCACAATCACCTGGCAATGGGGACCTTTCCCAAAATATTATCTGGATGTGCATGTGACGCCGGAAAACAGCGGTGATGTCATGGGAAGCGATGGGCAATCCCCATCGGGTTACTATTATGAGAACAGCTTTATTGATTTATATGCGTTTGCGGCTGACGGCTATTGCTTCGATAAATGGAGCGGGGATTCTTCAAGCACGAAGAGCACGCTACATGTGTTCATTACGTCCAATACAACAATCACAGCGAATTTTGTCCGCTGCTTCCCGCCGAATACAGGTGTATGGTATGTGGACTGGGAGAGCACGGCGACTCTGAAGGACGGCAAGACATGGGACACTGCTTTTACCACAATTCGGGAAGGTGTGGATGCCGCGGCGGAGGCGGGCGGGGGCGAGGTCTGGGTCGCCGAGGGGACGTATTATAATGATCCGCAAAAGAATTTGCCCGTCGTCCAGATGAAGCCGTGGACATCTATTTATGGTGGCTTTATCGGCATCGGCTCTGTGCCGGGGGCATACGAAACAAGACGGGAACAACGGTCATGGTCTTTGCATAAAACAATCATTGATAGAAATCCCTCTTCTTCATACTACAATTGCAACATCAATGGCGCGAGCAACACAACAATAGATGGTTTTGTAATACAAAATGCCGTTAATTATCAATCGAGTTATGACGTAAATCAGGGCGGAGCCGGCATACACAATGAGGATGTAAGCAATTCAAATATCGTCAATTGTATTTTTACATCAAACGAAGCGCGGGGAGAGGATGGACGTAATGCTTACCATGCCATGGATTTTGCAACACCCGGGCAAAATGGAAGCGGCGGAGCGATATACTGTTGTCAGTCGAATATAAATATAATGAATTGTGTCTTCAGCAATAATCTGGCGCAAGGAGGCAATGGCGGCTGCTGGTATGGGAGTAGCTGGGAGGGGGGCGGCTCTGGTCTGGGGGGAGCCATATACCATGGTATGGGTTCTTTGACGATATCGAACAGCATCTTCTATTCCAACAGGACACAACATGGCGGCGGCAGGGAAGGTGCAGTTGGTTGCGGGGGAGCTATTTATTCCTATTCGGGTTCGATGAAAATCCTGAATTGCACATTCTGGAATAATAATAGCAGCTCTTCAATAGGGAAATGCGTTTATGTTTCCTCTAACAGCGTATTGAACTTCTCCAACAATATTATCTGGCATTGTTCCCCAGATTCCATATCCACTGGGCAGCAAAGCACATTGTTGGTGCAGTATTCTGATATTGAGGGGGGATATTCCGGGCCGGGCAATATCAACATCGATCCACAGTTTGTTAACCCTTCTGTCGGCGATTTTCATCTCCAATACGGCTCGCCCTGCATCGACACTGGCACATCCGTTTCTCTCTCGATTGACTTAGATGGCTATCCTCGTCCGGCGGATGTGCCCGGCGTGGGCGCTGATAACACAGGATGGGAATTCGACTTGGGGGCTTTTGAATTTCAACCCAATTATGCCAGCGCGTCCGACACGAAAAACCATATTCTGGGACGCGCCTCGCTTCCCGCTTTCCGCAAGATTTATGCGGACTATAACGGCGATGGAAAAATTGACGTTGCGGACTTGACTTTCCTTCTCCTCCAGAAATAACCTCCCTACAATTCTGCGGGAGGAAATTTTTATGCCAAAAATTGCGGTAATAGGGCTCGGCTTCATGGGTCGGGTGCACCTGCGGAATTATGCGCTTCTGCCAAATGCAAAAGTTGCGGCGCTGTATGATGTTCGTCCTGAGGCGATGAATCCCAACTGCCCCGAAACGGCGGGGAATATTGCCGCGGGCGGCGTCACGTTTGACCTTGCCTCCGTCCCACATTTCACAGATTATGAAAAGATGCTTGCGGCGGGCGGATTCGATGTTGTGGATATCTGCCTGCCCACTTACCTGCATGCCGAATACGCGGTCAGGGCGCTTGATGCGGGTTACCACGTCTTCTGCGAAAAGCCGCTTGCCATGACAAACTCCGAGACGCGCCAAATTGTTGACGCCGTCAAGAAGACCGGAAATCATTTCGGTGTGGGGCATTGTCTGCGTTACTGGCCTGCATACCGCGAGGTCAAGAGGCTCATAGACGGCGGAAGGTTCGGATGCGTGCGATATGCCGAGTTTGCGCGATTTTCCCTGCCGCCCATCTGGGGATGGGATGGCTGGCTCATGGATTCAAGGCGCTCCGGCGGCGCCGCTCTTGACCTCCATGTTCATGATGTGGACATGGTGCTGCATCTCTTCGGGATGCCTCAGGCGGTGCGCTCGCGGGGCGTTCGGGAAAAGGACGGCGGCTTCTCACACATTACAACGCTTTATAAATATCCTGACCTCGATGTGACGAGCACGGGCGGATGGCTCTGCACCGCCTCCTTCGGATTTGACATGCGCGCATTCTTTGTCCTCGAAAAGGCAACCATCGAGATAGATTTCGCCAAATCGCCCATCGTCATGATTTATCCGCAGGAGGGCGAGAAATACCCGCTTGACCTGCCCGCCGGGGACGGCTATTATTACGAGCTGAAGGATTTTACGGACAATCTGGAGACGGGCGAGTTTGAGAATCTGGTCACCGCCGAATCCGCCGCGGAGACAATCCGCCTGGCGCTTCTCGAAATTGAATCCGCCCATCAGGAAAAGGAATTGCGAGTGTGACCACCATGCAGGCTCCCACAGGACATCCTCTCATTGCCAGAATCCGGGATATTTATGAGGTGTTTCTTTCATTTTTCTTTCCTCCACTTTGCCTGAGCTGTGATGAGCGGCTT
>JAPLSR010000336.1 GCA_026398545.1 Candidatus Sumerlaeota bacterium
CGGAGACCTGGTACAATCCCTCCTCTTTCCAGATCTTTTCAATGGGCAGAAATGGCACAACCTATGCCGTGCCCTATCGTGGTGAGGAAACGGATGATGTCAATAACTGGAGGAAATACGGAACACAGTTCGCCACATCGGGCGGGAGCGGCGGCAGGAGATATGCAGGAACTTACAGAGGCACAAACCAGAACCTCTCCCGTGGGCAGGGTAATGGTGTCCTTCCCGGCTCATACCAGACGGGTGGAGGAAAGTCCGGCACCCTGTATTCGAGTAGCACCGGTGCCGGCGTGGAAGCGGATGCATTGGCTGACCGCCGCCCCGTGAGCCTGACGTTTGACCTCTCCGGCAATTTGCAGATGGTCTTCAAATGGCCTGAGGGCTGGATAAAGGATTCTCATATCAATGTGCTCAAACCCAAAGATGATACAAAACCTGTGTGGATGTTCAAATATGCCCTGAACCAGACATTTGAACAGGTGTGTTCCCAATTCAAGCAGGTGGTTGGCGCCAGGGTGCTCTTTGAGGGAACTGACCCCACTAACACCATTCCCGATTCATGGGTTCTGGAAGTCAACTCCAAGTCAATTCCGGATGTGGACATGCAGAAGCATTCCAAGGACAAGCCATATCATGTTATTTTCCTTTTCAAAGCGGGTGATTACACATGCTGGTGGGGGGCAAGTTTTGCAACTGATAAATCCATGGATGAGGGACGACTTTTCATAACGGGGATTGTTCGTTCAAGGAGACAGGTTGTCAAAAAGGAGCAATGAACATTAAGGCTTCATCGTGATATTATGATAAAATAGAACCCCCGGGTCGGTTAATAGACGTCGGGGGTATTTTATTGCTTATTGGCGGTGGGAAACATCCCGGCTAGGATTGATAATTTATCCACGAATTTACACGAATCTTCACGAATTTATAAGGATTAACCACGGGGACACTGGGTATGCGGGGAGAAATTCATTAATATGGAAGACTTTATCCACGAATCCGCCCTAGGCGGACTAATCTTCACGAAATTGATTCATTTTAAACATCAAATTATTCAATCACTCAATGACTCAATGACTCAATCTCTCAATCATTGTCATATTCTTTTTTCGCCGAAAACCTGCGCCCTGAAGCGGAATATTTTAGTATCCTTCTTCTGGTAAGCGTCAGGGGGGAGTCCTGCCTTCTGACAGGTGTTTTCCAGAAATTCATATTTATCCCAGCCCCATTCCGTGGCAACCTGTGGGAGCAACAGCCCCCGGTGAAAACCCCGCTCAACCACAAGACCATCCTTCCCCACCTCAATTGTCTCAATATCATCCACAGGCTCAAGAGGTGTCATAACGGAGACCTCGATATCCACCATGTCTGTTTCATTCTCGTTCACCGGCGGGAAACGGGGGTCTTTGGATGCGGCATTGACTGTGTTTTCAATCACACCGCGGAGGATAGTGGTCGTGTCCTCCACATAGCCGATGCATCCCCGCAGTTCGCCCATCTTATGGAGTGAGACGAAGACACCCGCCTTATGTTCCAGTGCGGGAGTAATGTCATAAGCCTTTAGTTCCTTTTCAGAGGGGTATTTTTTCTCCTCCACCCATTTTTCAAGGGTGAATCGGGCGATCCTCAGGAGTGTCTGCTCTTCCTGGGGTTTAAGAAAACTGGGTGATGGCTCGGACATGGGGAGAACTCCTTTTCCCGCAGATTCTGCAAAGGAGAATTAAACAATTGCGTTCACATAAACAAAAATACCGCACTATCCACTTTCTATGTTTATTATTCTTAATTAATATTTGAGAAAAAAATAACATCAAGGAAAATCTTTGGTGATTCCAGGTCCACTTCCACGAGTCTTATTTGATGATGCCGTATTGTTTCATCTTTTCATAGAGTGTCGAGCGGCTGATGCCGAGCAGTTCCGCCGCCTTAAGTTTATTCCCGCCGACATGCTGGAGTGTTTTGATAATGTGCAGACGCTCCATTTCGGTGAGGGGGATGGGCGGGGCATCCGGTGAGGTGGCTGGCGACTTTTCGCCGTGTGTCAATTCGGCGGGGAGGTGCTGGGGGAAGATTTCATCACCCCGGCAGAAAACAAGCGCGCGCTCAACCACATTGCGCAACTCACGCACATTGCCGTGCCAGGGATATTCCACGAGGATGTGCATGGTTTCAGGGGAGAAGCGGACGACCCGTGATGCGGTTTTTCCCCGGAGTATTTTCAGGAAATATTCCGCAAGAATAGGGATATCCTCCTTGCGCTCCCGCAAGGGCGGAATCTCAATTTCCACCACCTTGATGCGGTAATAGAGGTCCTCGCGGAACTGACTGGACTGGATGGCGCGCAAGAGGTCTTTGTTGGTCGCCGCAATGAGGCGGACATCCACACGGAGCGTGGTGGTTCCTCCGACCCTTTGAATCTCGCCATCCTGGAGGGCGCGGAGGATTTTTGCCTGTGCCGATGGTGAGATATCCCCGATTTCATCAAGAAAAAGAGTCCCGCCGTCGGTAAGTTCAAATTTTCCGGGTTTCCGGGAGACGGCGCCCGTGAAGGCGCCCCTTTCATAACCGAACAGTTCGCTCTCAATCAGGGTCTCCGGCAGGGAGGCGCAATTCAGGCAGATGAGAGGATGCTCGCGCCTCCGGCTGTAAAAATGGATGGCGCGGGCGATGAGTTCCTTCCCGGTCCCGCTTTCACCGCGGATGAGGACATTGGAATCCGACTCCGCCAGCTGGTTCAGGATATCCATGATTTCCAGCATCTTTTGATTGCGGCAGACAATGGTCAGGTTTTCATTGATAACGCGCTCGAGTTGTGAATTTTTTTCGCTGAGTTGCCGCAAGTTTTGCAGGCGTTCCTCGGATGTGCCCATCTGGAGCGCCACAGCGGCGGCAAAATCCAAGTCTGTTTTATTGAGAGTCCGTCCGGTTAAAGGACTATCGACATAGATTATACCGGTGAGTTCGCCCTCCCGCATGATAGGGACGCCCATCACCGTGGCGCGCGGCTCACCTTCATCTGCGGCTTCCTCCTCTGTGAAAAGAAAGGGCGCCTTTTCCTCTTTGATGCAGTTGAGAACCTGTTGGTGGAACGGCTGTTCCTTAATTGAGTGGTTGGTTTGCGATGATGGATTGTGGGACACAGACTGGAGTTCGAGTCTGTCAGATAAGCCCCCCAGTTTAAAAAACGCAACCCGGTCGGCGCCAATTGACATCTGCATTGCGCCTCCGACCTTCTGATACAATTCAGATAAGTCCCGGGCGCTGTTCATGTCGCTCGTAATCTTATAAAGAGTGTGCAGGTGGAGATATGCCTCTTTAAGGGAATCAAGCGGGCTTTGCTCGCCTGTGGGGGGCATGACCCTTGTGGCATGGGTTGC
>JAPLSR010000183.1 GCA_026398545.1 Candidatus Sumerlaeota bacterium
AAACCGAGCCCGAGCACATCTTTGTCATTGAGGAGCAGATGACGCCTTTCATCCCGATTGTGCGCGTGCCGGATGTGAAGCGGGGCATTGAACTTGCCATTATCGCGGAGGGCGGGCGCTGCCATACGGCGCTAATGCACTCGCGCAATGTGGCGGCAATGCATGAGATGGCGCGGAGGGTGAACACCACCATCTTTGTGAAGAACGGCTCATGTCTGGCGGGGCTTGGCATTGGCGGCGAGGGGACGCTCTCCTTCACCATTGCCACACCCACAGGAGAGGGCGTGACCACGGCGCGCACCTTCACACGCCGCCGTCGCTGCACGCTGAAGCGATATTTTCATATTGTATAATTAATACTCTGATGTTCAAACTCTGTGTCCTCTGTGACTCTGTGGTGAATCAAAAAACAAAGGAGTCCCATATTTCCTGATGCCCATCGACCCGAAAGTCATCCGCGAGATTGTGGAAAGTGTGTTGTCCGAGATGAAAGGGCGTGAGCGCCCGGTGGCGGATGCAGACGTGGCGCGGGGTATTGTCCCCGTGGGCGTCTCCATGAGGCATGTCCATCTCTCAAAAGAGCATGTGGAGCGGCTCTTCGGGCAGGGACACCAGCTGACGCCTCAGCGTGAGCTCCTCCAGAAGGGCGAATTTGCGGCGGAGGAGACCGTGACGCTTGTTGGACCGCGTATGCGGGCGCTGGAACATGTGCGCATCCTGGGACCCGCCAGGGGCGAAACCCAGGCGGAGATTTCCCTGACGGATGCCATTTATCTCGGCATTCATCCGCCTGTGCGCCCTTCGGGCAATCATGAGGGTTCGCCCGGAATTTTGATTGTCGGTCCGTCAGGTTTTTTGAACATCTTATCCGGCGTGATACGCGCCAACCGCCATATCCATCTCTCACCTGCTGAGGCGGCGGCGCTCGGGCTGAAGGATAACGATAATGTGCTTGTAAAAGTCCAGGGCGACCGCCCGCTCATTTATTATGACGTCCAGGTGCGTGTGAAGGAATCATTTGTGGCGCAGATGCATCTTGACACGGACGATGCAAACGCCGCGGGCGTTCGCGATGGGGATAAGGTGCAGATTATCCTCCGGAAGGAGGATTGCCGCCTCTGCGAGAAAATCGGGTCATAATCTCACACAGAGTCACAGAGGACACAGAGGATAATAAAACAAATAAAATATTGGATATTCTCTGTGCACTCTGTGACTCTGTGGTGAAATTGTGCGGGGAAAATCATGAGTGAGGAAAAAACCATCCTGATAATCAATCCAGGCAGCACATCCCTGAAGTTCAAGGTTTATCATTTCCCGGAAGAAAAAATCCTTGCCACCGGCAAGGTGGAACGCATCGGAGGGGGAAAAAGCGAGTATCACTTTTACATTGGAGAAAAGGAATTAAAGGGACAAAAATCCATACCCGATTACAAAAGCGGGATTGAGTTGATTTTGCATGTACTAACCGGTCAGGAATCTATTCTCCGGTCGATTAATGACCTGGCGGCGGTGGGATTCAAGACGGTGCACGCAGGACCGCGCAGCTTCGGTCCAGGCGCCGTCTTTCTCACGGATGATATCCTCGCAGAGATGGAGCGGTTTGAACTTGCCGCACCATTTCACAACCGTGTCTATCTTGACGCCATCGCATGTTTCCGCGAGGTTGCGCCAGATGTCCCCCTCGCCGCTCTTTTTGAACCAACCTTCCACGCCACCATCACAGAAGAGAAATACGCCTGCGGCATCCCGTATGAATGGCAGGAGAAATACGGCATCCGGCGCTACGGTTTTCATGGCGCCTCCCACCGATACATCAGCGAAACCGCACCCACCCTCATGGGTTGGAGCGATAAAAAGCGCCGCAAATACGGCATCGTCTCATGCCACCTCGGCGGCTCCTCATCCCTCTGCGCCATCCGGGACGGCAAATCCGTGGACACCACGATGGAGTTCTCGCCACAGAGCGGTATTGTGCACTCCACGAGGTGCGAGACTATTGACCCATTCATCCTCCTGTTTGCGCAAAGGGAGATGAACCTTAGCGCCGACGAATTGAGCAGAATTCTCTGCACAGAAAGCGGACTGAAGGGCATCTCCGGCATCTCAGGCGACATGCGCGACCTGCGGGAATGGGCAAATTCAGGCAGCAGGCGGGCGCGTCTTGCCATGGAGGTCTTCTATTATCAGGTTCGCCGCCAGATTGCCGCCATGGCTGCCTCTCTTGGAGGTCTGAACGCCCTCGTTTTCACAGGGGGCATTGGTGAAAATGGCGACCTCGACCGGCTTGAGATATGCCGCGGTCTTGAATTCCTCGGCATCCTTATTGACGAGGAGAAAAACAGCCGCACAAACAGCGTTGCGGGATGTATCTCAATCCTCACCTCGCCCGTCGAGGTGTGGGTCATCCCGACCAATGAGGAACTCATCGTGGCGCGGGAGATTAATAATCTGATATCACCCCCCGAAAAAGTGAACTATCGGAAGGATTCAAAAGCATGACATCCGAGCTCAGACCGGAACAATTGCGCACATGGGGAGTCGTGGGGGCGGGCGGCGCCGGTTTTCCCACTGAGGTGAAATGCCGCGCCAGAGCGGAAATCGTCATCGTGAATGCCGCCGAGTGCGAACCGCTCCTCCACAAGGATAAGGAACTCCTGCGCGCCTTCCCTGATGAGATATTTGCAGGGCTTCGCGCCGTCATGAAAATGACCGGCGCCATCAGGGGGGTCATTGGCATCAAGGAAAAATATACGGATGTGATAGACATCCTGCATCCTCTCCTGCCGGAAAATGTCGCTCTCCATCTCCTTGGTGATTTTTACCCTGCCGGCGATGAATTCATACTTGTCCACACCGTCACAGGGCGAATCATTCCGCCGGGCGGACTCCCCATACATGTGGGATGCGTGGTCAACAATGTGGAGACTCTCATCAATGTCGGGCGCGCCGGACCCGTGGTGGTGAAATATCTCACCGTGGCGGGGGCGGTCAAAAATCCCGTGACACTCTGCGTCCCGCTGGGAATCTCCTTCAGCGAGTGCATGGAACTTGCGGGCGGGGCAACTATTCCAGACGCCGTTGCCCTTGTGGGCGGAATGATGATGGGCGCATTCTGCGATGATTTCAGCACGCCGGTTATCAAAACCACCGGCGGAATCATCATCCTCCCGCGCGAGCATGACCTCGTGCGGCGTTACACAAGAAAGCCCAATCACATCCGGCGCATCGGGCTCTCCGCATGCGACCAGTGTTCATACTGCACGGAGCTCTGCCCGCGCTATCTCCTCGGTCATCCCATCCAGCCTCACATTGTCATGCGCAGTCTTGGATTTTCCGCGCCCGCGCCCGCCATGATGTCCGGGGCGCTCGCCTGCTGTGAATGCAATCTCTGCACACTCATGTCATGCCCGGAAGACCTCGACCCTCGTGCGGCGTGTATCGATGCAAAGAGATTGGCGTGCAAGGCGGGCGTGGCTCCGCCCCACAGGGAGGCACAGGCGCATCCACTGGTTGAGGAGCGCCGCACGCCCCTGAAGCGCCTGATGAATCGCCTCGGGGTTGCGGGTTTTGTCAACAGAGGACCTCTCATCGCCGGCGTGGCGGAGACGCATCGCGTGCTCCTGCCGCTTAAGCAACATGCCGGCGCACCGGCTGAACCGACGGTTAAAATTGGAGACCGCGTCAGGACTGGAGACATGGTGGCTGACTCGCCCGAGGGCAAACTCGGCGCCTGCATCCATGCAAGCATTGACGGGCGCGTTGTCTCAATAGACGGCTCCATTGTGATTGAACGATAATCCCACAGGAGAGAAAGGAATTACATGATGGCTCTTGAAGCGATTGGTCTTGTGGAGGTTTCAAGCATTGCACGAGGTCATGAAGTGGAGGACACCATGCTGAAGACGGCGGCGGTGACGCTCCTTGTGGCGCGCACTATCTGCTCGGGGAAATATATTGTTGTGGTAGGGGGCGATGTGGAAGCTGTAAAGAGCGGCGTGGAGGCTGGCGCCGCAGTTGCGGAAGGCACCCTTATTGAACAGCGCGTCATCCCGCGCGTCCATCCCGGAGTCTTTCCGGCAATTTCAGGCTCCGTGGAACTTCGCCCCGAAGAGGCGCGCGCCCTGGGCGTGGTGGAGACCTTTTCCGCCTCAAGCATCATCGAATGCGCCGATGCGGCGGCAAAGGCGGCAGATGTTATCCTCTTCAGAGTCCATCTGGCGATGGCAGTAGGAGGGAAGGGATTTTTCTCCTGCACAGGCGATGTGGCGGCGGTAAGGGCGGCGGTGGAGGCTGGTGCGCGCATTGCTGCGGAGGATGGCATCCTTGTGGGCACTGCCGTCATCCCCGCACCCCGTCCCGAACTCTTTGAGGAATATATCTAATTTACAATTCGCTAATCGTAATTCGTTATTCGTAAATCGCAATTTCCCCCCCCCTTGACACATCAATCATATACAGGAGAATGAACGGCACCATCCATGAAAAATACTGGGTAAACAGGACAGGATTGAATCCAAGAAAAATGAAAAAGGCGAGCGCCGCACCCAGCCAGCGGTTCCATTTCCCCCTCACAGACGCCGTCCAGAATAATAAATAAACCACCACCTCAAAGAGGCGCAGTAATATTCCAGTTTCACCAAATAACAGCGCAATAGACCTCGAATCCTCCAGGAGTTGTGATGAGACTCCACGCACCACGTTGAAGAAAATGGACTTTACAAACCCCTCAGGATGCCAGACAAAAAATGGCAGCGAAATCGCCGCCGGTATCAATAACACATATCCCAGACGCCTCAGTCCCTCCCTCAAATCCTTGCTGCCACAAATAAGGACGGGGAGAAAAAGCACGCCGAAATGCTTCATGCTGAGGGAAACGCCAAAAAGAAGCCCCGCCAGAAAAGGCTTTCTATCCCAATAATACAGCGACAGCACCATCATGAGAATGATAAATGCCTCGCTGTTCCCTATCTCCCACACATAAAGACCCCAGCGCGAAAAAAACCAGACAAATGCCGCAAGCAGTCCCACAAAATCCTTCCCCCGCTCCCTGCCGTAATTAAAGAGAAACGTCCCGAGCGTAAGGTCAAATATGAGGATAAAAATGCGCCAGAAAAAAATAAAAGATTCAAACTCCTTCGCGCCCAGTTTGATGAAAAGGGCGGCAATGAGATAAACAAGCGGGAGCCGCGTGGGATATTTTTCATTATGAATCATATCCCCGTGCATGATGCGCTCATAAGGATTCACCCCCGTGGCGATTCGCTGTCCGTCCGTCCAGGCAAAATAGGTGTCCCGCCCCTTTGTCTCCATATAAAACCCCGGCAACCGCACATACAGCGCAAGAATAATAATGGCAAAAAACGCCACAAGGGTAATATTGCGATATTTGTTCTCTTCAGGCATCTCACCGACCTCCCCCAGACTCCGATTCATTGATTCATTGACTCATTTCCGAATACACTGATTTTTCTATCTTTTAATCAGCATCCAGTCGCTTGTGGTCGTGGCGGGTGGTAAAAACTGCCCCGTGACGGAGCGTGCCCCGACCATATTTACAACCGCAGGATTGTCCGTCCCTGTCAGGTCGCCCGACCAATTGACAAAATGATAACCGTCGTGCTGACCCGGTGTGTTTGACATTCCAACAGCAAGGATATTCACATTCGCACCCTCATCATACCAACCGTCCGCGGGAGTGGTAGTTCCATCCAAATAAATATACCCGCTTCCGGGCGGATTTGCCGAAGTGAGCAATTGATACTGGGTTTTCCAGTTCCAGGTCAATGTTGAGGGCTGGTTAATCGTAAAAGATGCCGAGCTGCCACTCCCGCTGGATGGGGTGAATCCTGTCCCGGTCCAGCCCGTGCAGACATATCGCTTGCCGGGCGGTTCATCTACAATTGAACTGGCGATGGAGGCGCTTACAATGGTTCCTGAGGTATAATCATGACCTCCAACGGTTGGTGTGGGCGAATCATAAGCGGAACTGACCGTCAGGGTATGTTGTGTAAAGTCAAAATTGAGCGTTGTTAATTCCCCGGCAGTGATGTTAAAGGAACGCGTCAAGGTGTTGCTGTTATGCGTGACGCTTGCATTGAAACCGCTCCCCGGATTCAATTTGAGGAAGGCGTAAAATCCAGTTCCGTCAGTCTTGATTGTCCCTGTGGCGCCGTTGGAAAGAGTAACTGTCTTTCCATCGAGGACGCCGCCGGCATCCCTGACCGTGCCACGCAGAATTCCCTGTGCAGGATTGGATATCCATGATGGATTGGGCGGATTCCGGCGCTGATTATAGCAGTCATAGCGAAGGGTGTTCCAGAAATCGCTGGCGGGTGCGCCCTCATCATTGGTTCCCTGATAAGCATAAATGTTGGTGCCGCAGATTCCGCTTATATCCAGGGCGTAAAATAGCTGGGTAATGCTGTTGTGGATGCTGTTCATGTAAGAACCGTGACCATTAACAGCGAAGCGTCCCGCCCGCGTGGAGGCGAGGAAATTCGCCCAGTTGCGATAATCTGTCGCCTGACCGGAATTATCCTCATTCTTGTAATTCATAAGGACATTCATATCCAGAAGTCCCTCACTCATAAAACCGGGCCAGTCCTGAAAGACCCCCGCATAAGCGGATGTGGTGGTAAAATTGCCATAATATCCGCCCCACTGGATTGTGGCGGCGGACAGCAGGCAGTCCCATTTGATTCCCTTGACGGTGGCGTAAACCTTCCGTCCCATCTGCCGAATCTGGTCGCGGCGGAAATTGCAAAAATCAGAATCATTTGTAGCCGGCTGACCGCTCTTGCTATACAGGGTGTTAAACCGGCTGATGGCTGTCGGATTATAACCCCAGCTGGTGCCGGGATAACGAAAATAATCAAAATGAACACCATCCACATCATAATTCTCCACAATCTCTTTAACCACATCCACAATATAATCCGTAACACCCGGAACGCCGGGGTCGATATACCAGGAGCCGTCGGAAGTGGAGCCCGTGTTCGTCTGTCCCCGCCATTCAGGATGCTCATTCCAGACATGGCTGGAGGGCGGGGTGCCCTGACTATCTGTCCAGACGCGATACGGGACAATCCATGTATGAACCTGTATGTATTGCTTGCCGCCGGAGGTGTCGTGCGCCTTTTGAATTATATCGGCGAGCGGGTCGGCATAGCCGGGGTCAATATTTGATGCGCGGGGCTCTGTGGCGCTCTGATAATAGGCGTCGCCGGTCTTGCGCACCTCGACAAAAACAGCATTCATATTATTCTGCCGGGCGGTGTTTATCATCGACGTGGTTTCGGAAGCGCTGAGAAAGCCCGAACCCCAGGAGTTAACCCACATCGCCTGATACAGGTCGCCGTAAGTAGTCCCCTGCCGGACGCATTTAATGGCGTCAGCCATGACTGCCTTGCCTGCGATGGAGGCTTTATTGGTAATATTCACCCAGCCCCCTGTTGCGGGAAAGGTGAACGTCCCAAGCGAAACCCAGCTGGAGCCATTTGTGGTCTGGTCAATATAAACAGTGCTCGTCCCCCCTGAATGATTGATAATATATTGGGCGTCGGTGGGGCGGTTGGAACCCTGCACATACCATGTGGATACGTCATAAGTCCCGCCGGAGCTGAAACTGAGCGTAAATGTTGCAATGGCGGTTGGGTCGCCGGTCACCGTGTTTACATATCCATAATTGATGCAATGATAACCGGCAGAAGTGCCCGGCGACCAGGTACCCGATGCGGAAAAATAATTAGATTGATTGTCAATAATGACCGTTTCTGCGAAAACACCTGCAGTCAGTGAGAAAATAATAAGAGTAATGATAGAAATCCATTTCTCAAACATTCCCAAAATTCCTTTCTCAGAAATACAAAAATACTCACTTATAGAATATATATATTTTCAACAATTATTCTGCTGAAAAATTTCGCCCGATGAGATAAAAAGAAGGATTTTTTATTAAAAACCTTGACTGATTAAATACACAAATAGAAATATTATTGGAAGTAAAGTTTGATAAGATTGCACGAATTGAATCTTGTTAATCATGTAAATCATGTCTATTAAAAACTGAAAAAGGGGACATCGCACGATGAAAAAATTTCATATTATTCCGGTTTGCGCCGCACTGACATTGATATTAACCTGCTCACTGACCCCTGAGGCGCCCTGCGGGGAAACCTTTCTCCAGTCTCTCCAGGGCTGGCGCATCTTTATCGACTCTGGAACAGGCAATGAATTGTCTAAAATCCCATTTGTGGAAAAAACAAAGGACACAAATGATGTCACCGAAGCGGATATCAATATGAGGGTGGCGCTCTTCCTTGCCGACTTTTTCAAAAAAGCGGGGGCTGAAATCCTTCTCTCCCGCGAACCCGCTCAACCCCTCCCCAAACTCGATGAACGCCTCAAAAAGGCTGATGAATTCAAGGCGAACCTGATTCTATCTATCAACCATGATAGAGAGAAAAATCCAAAGGTGAATTACGTGAATG
>JAPLSR010000089.1 GCA_026398545.1 Candidatus Sumerlaeota bacterium
CGGCTGGCGCCACAATCATTTTCTTTTTCATCTGCGCCGAGTTATTTCTTTATTACTTTCATCTGGCGCCCGGGCTTGGCGATGCCATGCATTATATCACCGCCGCGGCAATTGAGACCCTGCTCATAGCCGTCCTGATTCAGATATTGCTCACACTTCTGTCGCGTTCCTCATGGGATGTGAAAAGGCTTTCCGCCCTGACGGCGACCTGTGTCGCGGTCTTTATGGTTCTGGAGGGTTTTTCGCGGCAGGCATACATCTCCGCCCTGACAGCCCAGCGTGCGCGTCCCCTGCAGGCGCTCGCACCGGCGTTCACATGGCTCAATCAGAACACAGCCCCCGGAAGCGCAGTTCTTGCCTCCTTCGCAACGTCCGAACTCATCCCGCTTTACACCCACAACACCATTTATCTGTGCAAGAATGCATTTCATGAGGCGGCGGGGACGCCTGACGCGCGGCGCTCGCGGGTGATGAATTACTTCCTGCTGATGGGTCACAACGCCGCCCAATTCCGCCAGCGGCTTTTCGAGTGGCCCTACGGGTATCTCTTCTGGGGCATTAAGAGCCCCGGGGCGGTAAAAAATGACCTCTACTCCTTTGGGAATCTGCCCCCAGTCTCTGAGGAGTTTTTGAAAAATCTCCTTGTCATTTACGAGCAAAAAGGAAAGAATTCTATTTCTTCCATTGCTGGTGAATTTACCCTTAACTATATTTTTTTCGGTCCGGAGGAGCACAGGTTTTTTCACCGCGACCCGGCATCGCTGGAATTCGCCCGCAAGGTGTATGAGGATAAAACGCCCATCACCATTTATCAGGTGGAACGCACCGGCGCTGAAGAGGAAAATCTCCGGCAGAAGTGAATCGCACAGGAGTGAGATATGGAAACCCAGCGGGAACGAGTCATTCAGACTGATATCAGCGATGAGCTAAAAACCTCATACATCGATTACGCCATGAGCGTGATTGTCGGGCGCGCCTTGCCTGATGTGCGCGACGGCTTCAAACCCGTCCACCGCCGCATCATCTTTGCCATGCGGGAACTGGGTCTTGCCCCCAACCGCCCCTATATGAAATGCGCCCGCATCGTGGGCGAGACGATGGGCATATATCATCCCCACGGCGACATTGCAATCTATGATTCCCTTGTCCGCATGGCGCAGGATTTCTCCATGCGCTATCCCCTTATTGACGGACAGGGGAACTTCGGCTCCCTTGACGGCGACCCTCCCGCCGCCTTTCGTTACACCGAGGCGCGCCTCGCATCCATCTCCGAGCTTCTCCTCGCAGATATTGATAAGAACACCGTCAATATGGTTCCAAACTACGATGGCAAGAATCTCGAGCCGGAGGTTCTCCCCAGCGCCATCCCGAACCTCCTCGTCAACGGCTCCTCCGGCATTGCCGTGGGCATGGCAACAAACATCCCGCCGCATAACCTGTCTGAGGTGGTGGACACCCTTATCATGCTCATCGATAATCCCCAGTGCACGCTTGAAGAGGCGATGACAGTGCTCCCGGGACCCGACTTTCCCACCGGCGGATATATCTTTGGCAGGGAGGGGATTGAGGAGGCTTACCGGACAGGGCGAGGCATTCTGAAACTGCGCGCCCGCGTGCGCACTGAACAGCTCAAACAGGGCAGGGAGGCAATTGTCATCACCGAAATTCCATACACGGTGAACAAGGCGAACCTCATGAAAGAGATTGCCGAACTGGTGAAGGATAAGAAAATTCAGGGTCTTTCCGATATCCGGGATGAGTCCGACCGCGATGGCGTGCGCGCTGTGCTGGAACTCAAAAAGGGCGAGATATCCCAGGTCATCATCAATAATCTTTATAAGCACACCTCGATGCAGATATCCTTCGGTATCATCCTTCTTGCCCTCGTGAACGGGCGTCCGCGCTATCTCTCCCTCATGAAGATACTCTCCCTTTACCTTGAGCACCGGTGCGAGGTTGTGAGGCGCCGCACCCACTTTGACCTTGAAAGGGCGGAGGCTCGGCTCCACATCGTGGACGGACTCGTCATCGCCGTCAGTAATATCGATGAGGTCATCTCAATCATCCGAAAATCAAAGGATGTCGACGAGGCGAGGGAAAAACTGATGAAGCACTTTTCCCTCTCGCAGCTTCAGGCGCAGGCAATTCTCGATATGCGCCTCCAGAGGCTCACCGGTCTGGAAATTCAGAAGCTCAAAGATGAACGCAAGGAACTCCTCTCCCTCATCAAGGAGTTAAAGGGGATTCTTGACTCGCCGAAGAAGGTGAATGAGTTTGTGCGCAAGGAACTCCTCGAGGTTAAGGAGAAATTCGGCGATGCACGTCGCACAGAGATTGTTGCCTCCACTAAAGACCTCACCGTTGAAGACTTAATCGCCGAGGAGAACATGGTTATTACCATCAGCCATCAGGGCTACATCAAGCGGACGCCCACATCTCTCTACAGGCGGCAGAGGCGCGGCGGACGCGGCGTCACAGGTATGGAGAGCAAGGAGGGCGATTGGGCAGAGAGTGTCTTTGTGGGCACCACGCACGATTATCTCCTCTTTTTCACGAACAAGGGGCGCGCTCACTGGCTGAAGGTGTATGAACTCCCGCAGGCAGGACGCGCCTCCAAGGGACGCCCCATCATTAACATGATACAGATGGAGGAGGGGGAAAAGATTCAGGCAGTCATCCCCGTGGGGGAGTTCGATGACAAGCATTTCCTCATCATGGCGACGAAAAACGGGATGGTGGTCAAGAATGCCCTTAACCTCTATTCCAACCCGCGCCGCACAGGCATCAAGGCGATGAAAATAGACAAGAAGGATGAACTTATCTGCGTGCGCATGACGAACGGCCAGCAACAGGTCTTCCTCGGCACCCTCAAAGGGCTGGCTGTGCGCTTCCACGAGACGGAAATCCGCGCCTGCGGACGTTACACGGGTGGCGTCATCGGCATCCGCCTTGCAAAAGGAGACAGGGTCATCGGGATGGAGGTTCTGCGCCCCAATTCCACCATCTTAACCGTCTGTGAGAATGGATATGGCAAGCGGAGCAAGGCGGAGGACTACCGGCTCATCCATCGCGGCGGCAAGGGCGTCATCAATATCAAGGTAACGGAGCGCAATGGCGAGGTCATCAGCATAAAGGAAGTGATTGACGATGATGAGCTCATCATGCTGACGCAGGAGGGGATGTCCATCCGTGTTAATGTGGGCGACATCCGTGTCATCTCCCGCAACACACAGGGCGTGCGCCTTATTAATCTTAAGCAGAATGATAAGATTGTCGCCGTTGCCCGCATGGAGGAAAAAGAAGAGGGTAAGGAAGTCGCCGAGGGCGAAGAGGTCGCCGGCGAAGAGGAGGCAGTGGATGAAAGCGGTGGCGAAGAGGCGACGACGGAGGAAGCACCTGAAGAGGGCGCTGATAAATAATCGGGAAGACCCACCCCCGATTAATACTTAAACCACACATCTACCCTGGCAACATTCGGGGTTACGCACATGAGGAATCCCTC
>JAPLSR010000196.1 GCA_026398545.1 Candidatus Sumerlaeota bacterium
TCATGATGCGGGACTTTTTGCCGGACTCTCCATCAAACCGAAGACATCCATCAAGGCTTTACAACCCACCTTGAACGAGGCTGACCTTATCCTTATCATGAGTGTGGAGCCGGGGTATGGGGGACAGAAGATTATTCCTCATGCTTTAAACAAGGTTCGTGACTTGCGGCTTTTGAGGGAGCGAGAGGGATATTCTTATGTGATTGAGATTGATGGCGGGATAGAGCCGGCGACTGCCCCTCTGGCGCTGGCGGCAGGGGCGGAGATTCTTGTGGTGGGCTCCGCCATTTTCAGGGATGAAAAGGTAACACAGAATATTCGCGCCCTTGAGAGGAGTCTTGAAGATGCCTCATGACTCCCTGAAGCAAACCAGGCATTCTCACATTCTTTTAAGACTTCAGTTAGTCGCCGTTCTCCTGTTTCTTTTCTGGCTCCTCGCTTATGGCACCATCATTTATCCCAAATATTTCCATTTCGGGTTTCTGGGGCTTTGTCTGGCGGGCGTGCTTTTTCTACTGGGTCCATTTGTTGGTTTCTTTTTATATTTTCCCACCACATTTTTTCTCCTCGGCATCCCCCTGCCCGGACTGCCGTTTTCACTTAACCAGGTGATGGGCGTTTTGTTTGTCCTTTCATGGTTGAACTGGTTTATCCGGGGCAGGGTGCAATTCCCCCGGGGACGGCTGGTTTTCTGGATGACCGTCTTATTTATTTATTTCATTATTAACGCCCTTGCGGCTGAGGATTTCAAGGAGGGTGTAAATCATCTACGCTATCTTGCAATATACTTTTTCATTGCCCTGACTCTGGCATCTATCCTCCAGCGGAAGAAAAATTACCACACAATATTCGTGATTATCATGCTCTTCACCATGGCGAGCGCCTTTCTTGGCGCATTTGAGCTTACCACAGGTATAGATATCCTGACGAAATCTGAATCAAAGTGGTTGGGACGTATTCGCATCAACGGCGCCGCCCCGAACTCTATTGTGTATGCCTACCAGCTCCTTTTTGCCTTCCCATTTGGATATTACCTGTTTTGTGAGTCAAAATCCTTTGGGGGGCGTTTTCTGGCGCTTGGATGTTCCATCTTCCTCACCATTATTGCCCTTTTCACATTCAACCGGCAGACCATATTGTTAGTGAGTTTGACTTACATCCTTGCCGCCGTTTTATTCAAAAACAGATATTCCAAAATATTTCTCTTCCTTGTGATAACACTGGGATTGCTGCTCAGCCCTGTCATTATAAACCAGATATGGAAACGGCTTCAGACCATTAGTTCCTTAGAACGCGACCGTTCATTGGCACTGCGCATCGATGGAATCAAGGTGGGGATGGAGATTATCAAACGTCATCCACTCATGGGAATTGGGCTCGGGGCTTATTCCACAGTCTGGTCAAAATATATCCCTATGGGCAAGACCCGCACGATTCATTATTACAAGTCTGAGAAGAGATATCCGGACATGGGTTACAACCAGCTTTTGTGCGAGGGCGGATTGATTG
>JAPLSR010000221.1 GCA_026398545.1 Candidatus Sumerlaeota bacterium
ATCGCACACGGAGTGCGCTGTCCGTCAGGAGTTTCCGCAGGGTGGCGGAAATGGCGGCAGGGTCTCGAGTCGGAATAATGAATCCCGTCTCCCCATCCGCCACGGATTCAGCATTACCTCCCACATTCGTTGCCACAATTGGTCTGGCGCATGCCATCCCCTCGAGAAGGACGTTGGAAAATCCCTCCTCATGCGAGGCGAGCAGAAGGATATCAAAGGCGGGCATGATGCCTTCAATATCCATCCTGCTTCCCGTCAGGATAATCTTCCCCTCCAGACCAAGGGAAGAGACCTTTTCCAGAATCGCTCTCTTCATCCCGCCATCGCGTCCGGCAAACACAAAACGCAGATGAGGGAAATCGCTTTTCAACATTGCGGCAGACTCAAGGATTTCGAGATGTCCCTTGTAATGAATCAGGTTCGCCACCACCCCCACCACAATCTCCGTCTTGCCAAGCCCCCATTCGCGCCGCATCTCAGGCGCCGCCCCGTCCGGTCTGTATTTTTTCAGGTCAACGCCGTTATAAATCAGGCGAATCTTGCCCTCGCAATTTCTTTCACGCCTCAGGACATCCTCCCGGACCGCCTTTGAATTCACAAGGATATAATCCGTCTTCTTGTTCACGTAATTTTCAAGTTTCTGCCGCCAGGATTTGTCATCCTTGAAATACCCAAGACTGCGGCGGCTGGCAATAATGACTGGCACACCCGCCCACCTGCCGCAAATGGCGCCCACAATGTATGCCGTGAAAAGATAGCCATGAATGATATCAGGTTTGCGCTCCTTAATATAACGCCTGATGCTGAAGATATGTCTCAGGACATGGAGATAGGAAAGGGGGTTGAACTTGCCATACGGGAGCGAGACGTCAAAGACGGTGACCTTCACGCCGTTCTGCCGAACGCCCTCTACAAGAGGTCCCGCCTCATTCAGGCAACATATCTCAACCTCATATCGGGACTTATCAAGTCCCAAAGCGAGTTCTGCCACCTGCTTTTCCGCCCCGCCCAGACGCAGGCTTCCGATAATATATAAAATCCCGACCTTGCTCTTCATAAAAAAACGCCCTTCATGAAAAACAATGGACATCTACGAAACGCCGAATAAAAAAACAACACAAAACCACCTCACACAAACATGCATCAACCCATTTTGCCATTGACAGGGAAAGACAGGACAAGGGTATAAATTTCGTTGTCTTAGATGATTGAGATTGTTCTCGGATAATTTCACACAATCGGGCCCATAGCTCAACTGGATAGAGCGTCTGACTACGGATCAGAAGGCTGGAGGTTCAAATCCTCTTGGGCCCGCCAGAGTTACGCCTCGTAAGTTCAATAATATAAAGAACCTGCGAGGCGTTTTTATTTTTACCCGCACATTTTATTGAGGGATTAATGGACAAGATTAACAAGATTCACAGGATTTAGAATCATGCCAATAATGTCTATCCTGTTAAAAATATTGATTCTCTGTCTTTCTCAATATAATATCCAACATGTGCCGATGGCGAAGTTCGCTGTGAGCGTCTTTTTCCCATCCATAGTCACCACAAGGGGGTTGTCCGTCGTGTGTCCCACCGGAACATCGCCGCTCCA
>JAPLSR010000118.1 GCA_026398545.1 Candidatus Sumerlaeota bacterium
GCGTCCACATACTTATTCCGTCCCCAAGCCTCTCCTTGAGGTGGCGGGGAAGCCAATTCTGGCGCACATCCTTGATGAACTGGTTTCACTGGGTGCGGACGAGGTGACTTTTATTGTGCATTATTTCGGGGAGGCAATTAAGGAATGGGTTCAGAAACATTACAGATTCAAGTCCAATTTTGTTGACCAGGTAGAAATGCTGGGACTGGGTCATGCAGTCTCACTTGCCAAACCATTTCATAAACACCATGATGCCGTTTTAATCATTCTGGGGGATACGATTTTTGAGGCGAACCTTGCGTCGGTTTTGAAATGGCGGGAGAATGCCGTTGCTGTCAAGGAGGTTGAAGACCCCAGTCGCTTCGGTATTGTGGAACTGCGCGGCGATCGCATCATCCGCCTTGTTGAGAAACCTGAAAAACCGCCGAGTAATCTTGCCATCGTGGGTATCTATTACATCGTTCAGCCAGCCCTTTTGTTTGAGTGCCTCGATGAGAATATCAGGGAGAATAAAAGGACAAAAGGGGAATTTCAGCTGACGGATGCCCTTCAGAAGATGGTGGACAAAGGTTCGTTGTTCCGCACGTTCGGGATTGAGGGATGGTTTGACTGCGGAAAGCCGGAGACAATGCTCGAGACTAACCGCGCCCTCCTTAAAAAGTCTGATAATATTGAACAACTCTCCCTCCTGCAAAAGCGATATCCAGGCTCTCTCATCAAGCCACCCGTTGCCGTCGCCGAATCGGCTGTCATCAAAGATTCCATCATCGGTCCGTATGTCTCAATCTCGAATGATGTGGTGGTGGAGGGAAGCATCGTGCGTAATTCCATAGTCGGGAAAAATGCCCAGATATCCTATATGCTGCTTGAGAATTCTCTAATCGGTGATAATGCCAAGGTGGAGGACCACTTTTTGAACTTGAATGTGGGAGATTCTTCGATAATTGAGATTGTTTAATATCCTGTGGAGGTGCAATTGGATGGCAAGAACGCGCTTCTTCACTTCCGAATCCGTTTCGGAGGGACATCCAGACAAGATTTGTGACCAGATTTCCGATGCAGTTCTGGATGCGGTTCTGACGCTGGACAAAGATGGGCGTGTTGCCTGTGAAACCTTTGTTACCACCGGTCTGTGCCTTATTGGCGGTGAAATCACATGCCGCGGGCAGGTGAATTTTGAGGAGGTTGCACGAGGGGTCATCAAAAAGATAGGCTACACTGATAGCGCAATGGGTTTTGATTATGAGACCTGTTGCGTCCTCACGGCAATCCGTCCCCAATCGCCTGATATTGCCATGGGTGTGGATAGCACACCCAAGCATGAGCAGGGCGCCGGCGACCAGGGGATGATGTTCGGCTTCGCCTGTGATGACACACCAGAACTCATGCCAATGCCTATCATGATAGCGCACAAACTCGTGGCTCATCTTGCAAAGGTCAGAAAGAGCGGCAATATTCTCTGGCTGAGACCTGATTCCAAAAGCCAGGTGACTGTTGAGTATGTGGATGGGACTCCCCGGCGTATTGACTCCGTTGTCATCTCCACACAGCACTCGCCGGATGTTGACCAGGCAACCATCAGGAATGAGGTTCTTGAAAAAGTCATCATGCCCGTCCTTCCCTCCACGATGATTGATGAGAGCACAAAATATCATGTCAATCCCACCGGACGGTTTGTGAAGGGCGGACCCCATGGCGATACGGGGCTCACGGGACGCAAGATTATTGTGGACACCTATGGTGGATATGGACGCCATGGGGGTGGATGTTTTTCAGGCAAGGACCCCAGCAAGGTGGACCGCAGTGCCACATATATGACGCGATGGGTGGCGAAAAATATTGTTGCCGCCGGCGTTGCCGCAAAGTGCGAAATTCAGGTTGCTTATGCCATAGGTGTGGCAAGACCGCTCTCCATCTATGTGGACACACTGGGAACGGGCAGGATTCCGGACGAGACGCTTGTGGAGATTGTGAAGAAGCATTTTGATTTTCGCCCCGCCGCAATTATTGAGCGCCTCGTCCTCAAGCGTCCAATCTATCTGAAAACCGCGGCTTATGGACATTTCGGCAGAAGCGAGCCCGAGTTTACCTGGGAAAAAACCGACATGGTTGACGTCTTCAAAAACGCCCTTTAAGACATAAAAGCAACCACAGATGAACACGGATGCACACAGATTTGAACCCTGAATATGTTAAATAACCATCTGTGTCTATCTGTGTTCATCTGTGGCTAAATAATGAAAGGATTTAATATGAACTACGATGTGAAAGACCTCTCACTGGCCAAACACGGCAGACTTCGCATTGAATGGGCGGAACAGGATATGCCTGTCCTGCGCAACATCCGCCGGCGCTTCGCACGCACTAAACCCCTCAAGGGCATCCGCCTCTCCTGCTGCCTCCATGTCACGACAGAGACCGCCAACCTGATGTTCACACTTAAGGCGGGCGGCGCGGATGTTGCACTCTGCGCCTCCAATCCGCTTTCCACACAGGATGATGTCGCCGCCGCGCTCGTGAAATATCACAAAATCCCCGTCTTCGCCATCAAGGGCGAGGACGCAGACACATACTATGACCACATCCGTTGCGCCATTGCACACAAGCCGAACATCACAATGGATGACGGCGCCGACCTCGTCTCTACGCTTATTTTCATGGCGGTCAAGCGCATGAAAAACATCCACCCCGTCGTAAAGAAGTGGTATGACGCACTCTCCGAGAAGGAACGCAAAGAAATTATTGATTGCGTTATCGGCGGCACGGAGGAGACTACGACCGGCGTCATTCGCCTGCGCGCCATGGAAAAAGAGGGAGTCCTGAAAATCCCCGTCCTCGCCGTCAATGACGCCGACACCAAACATCTCTTCGACAATCGATACGGCACCGGGCAATCCACTGTGGATGGCATCCTGCGCGCAACAAACCGCCTGATGGCGGGTTCTGTGGTGGTGATTGCAGGATATGGATGGTGCGGGCGCGGGACAGCCATGCGCATCCGCGGTCTTGGCGCTAACGTTATAGTAACCGAGGTCAATCCCCTGTGCGCCCTTGAAGCCATCATGGACGGTTATCGCGTCATGCCCCTGAGCGAGGCGGCCGCTATAGGCGATATCTTTGTCACCCTTACCGGCGACATCAACGTTATCCGCAGGGAGCATTTCCTGAAGATGAAGGACGGCGCAATCGTTGCTAATTCCGGCCATTTCAATGTGGAGATAGACATTCCCACGCTGGGAAAACTCTCCGTAAAAAAGGTTCAAATCCGACCGTTCGTCACAGAATTCACCCTGAAGGACGGGAGGAAAATCAACCTGTTGGGAGACGGGCGTCTTATCAACCTTGCGGCGGCAGAGGGGCATCCTGCATGCGTCATGGATATGTCATTTGCCGACCAGGCACTGTGCGCCGAATACATGGCAAAGAACGCCAAAAAGTTAGAGAAAAAGGTTTACACCGTCCCGCGAGAAATAGACGAGGAAGTCTCCAAACTCAAACTCGCCGCCCTGGGCATCAAGATTGACGTTCTCACCCCCGAGCAGCGCAAATACATGACCTCCTGGGAAATGGGCACGTGAGGTAGAATCATCAACAAGGATGGACATGATAAGCAGGGGACGATTCGGGCATTAAAAACAGGGGGCGGATTGCCATACACTCTGTTTTTCCAACATCCGCGCATAAACTATCGCATCATCCAGCCGGTGAAGATTACCTGATCTTTGCCGAATGCGTCGCATGAGGCATTTGAATTCCACACAGATCGGAACCCAAGTTGCTATCGATACGGTTGTCGGGGTCTTATTCCCCATAAACTATCG
>JAPLSR010000422.1 GCA_026398545.1 Candidatus Sumerlaeota bacterium
GGCACGCAACATTTCAAGAGCCTCGTCGGAAAATTTTCCGTGGCTATATTTCTTTAAAAAATCTTCATACGCTTCAATTGTGTTGGCAGACTTTGCCTTTTCAAAACAAAGTTTCTCGATTCTCTTCTGGGGTTCCCCCCCAAATTTACTCGCACCCCAGCGATCGGGATAACGTTTCAGAAACTCTTCATAGGCTTCAATAGTATCAGCATTCTTTGCCTTTTCAAAATAAAACTCTTCAAGTTTATTTTCGGCTTCACGTGATAATGGGCCGTGGCGACAGCGTTTTAAAAATTCCTCATATGACTGGATTGTATTAGTAGTTTTTGCCTTGTAGAAGTACAACTCCTCCAACTTCTGACACGCTTCCTGTCCGTATTGGCTTTGGGGGTATTTCTTCAGGAATTCCTCATAGGCCGCTATGGTGTTCGCGGAGGTGGCATCCTTCCACGCAACACTTACGCAGCCGGTGAGCCACGCGACGCAGAGAACCACGGACATGCATCTGGCTATGTTCATCAATATGACACTGCCCCCTTCCTTTGCTCTGCCCAACAATAATTAGACCGGTCTATATAAGATCTTAAACATATCCATTTCAAGCCAATTGAACGCCGAACGCCAAACGGTGAATGGTGAAATGGTCATGAGCGATTCTCCTTGTAATGTTTCACGATGGTTGTCAATATCGCCACGATCTCGTCACATTCTTGAATTAAATCGCCCAGTCTATAGTTTGAGATAGACGGATGATGCGGACAGCAAAGCGTACCGTCCTTTCTTCAATGTCCTTCTTTGCGCCCCTCTCTTTTCTCAATTCACCGTTCAGACTTCCACTGCGGCGAATTGTCGGCAAGCCTCCGCCTCAGGATGATATTCCCCTTTCTTGCTATATCTATTACCCCGCATACTTAAACATAAAATATATGATATATGTGATTAAATAATTTTTCACGTCAAGGGGATTATTAATCTGAAAAGTCGCCCTTCCACCTCGGAGGTTCAGCGATAATCCCGAAGGGATGTAAGATGTTCATATGAACGCTTGAATTCTGCGGCGGCGGTTAATCCGTCCTCTGGGGTGTCCGCCTGAGGCGGATCAGGTATGCTCTATAAAGTCCATTCTTCCGCTTTCTTCTCAGCCTCTTCTCTTGTATCAGCGACAAACACAACTGTAATCCTGCAATTCCATGCTCTTGCTCTGTCTCTTTCTCTAATAGCTTCTTCTCTTGAATTGTAAGGTCCGCATGCTATAGCCTTACCCGGCGGTTCCGGGCTTATTTGCCTGCATCCAAACCAATATTTTGTTCCTGACATTGGATTTCTCCCATTTATCTTAGTCCGCCTGAAACGGCTAATTGTCAATTGTCAATTATCAATTGTCAATTGATAAGGTTGGAGGTCGAGGAGCATGCCCTGACCTGAATATGTCTTGAACATTGCCCTTGCACGCTTCTTCCCAAGAACCTTTGCAAGCGCCCTGACTATTGCGGCACGGTGGAATGAGACCTGTTGCCGCTCTACTTTCTGCCCGGGCCAGACCTCCTCATCAATGGTGATATATGACACAACCTCCCCGGGATGTCGGGCAAGGGTGAGCAGGAGCCGCCAGGGAAGGGGCGTCAGCCTCAGACGTTTCCCCTCGCACATCACAATGCCCGGCTCGGACAACCGAATTGTAAGGATGGGCAGTCCGCCAGAGACATCTGTCTGGGACGGCTCCTCCCGCCTCGGCGCGTCTACGACCTTCGCCGGGGCTTCATGAACTTCTCCGCCCGCCTCGGCGCGTCTATGACCTGAGGCGGACACCTCCGCAAGGAGGGCATCCACCACGGCGCCGGGCAGTATGGCGCGTAGGCGCTCAGGGTCGGCATCGCGCAGGGCATCAGGACTATCATATCCATCACGCACAAGCGCCTGAAGGTGACAGCGCTCCAGTCCCTCAATGCGTAGGCGGGCAAGCGAAATCCCCTCCTCCCCCATCCCCGTTTGCACCCGCATGGCAAGCCGCAGAAGGGCGCCCGATGTTTCTACCGGCAGTCCGAGGGAATCCGCCAGCGCGGCGCATGTGACAATCAGCCATGCGAAGTGTTCCGCAAGCTTTGCTATGGTTCCGGCAAGAACGCCGAAGCGTTCCTCAATGGAGAGTGTGTCCGCCGTGCCTATCCATTCATAGAGGAGGAGCGTCTTTTTAAAGGCTGAAAAATCCTTGTCAGTGAAGCCGCCAGGGCGGTGAAAGATGTCAGCAAGGACGTCTCCGCCTGAGGCGGATGCAGGGTCAAGGTGTTCGCGGACTGCCTCGGGCAGATTGAAACCTCGTCGGTCCCTTCTCGAAACGGGAAGCGCAAAATCTGCGGCATCCGGCGTAAATGCCGAGATGAGAAGCGCTTCAAATGGCTCAGGTGGTCGCCCTTTCAAACCGCCGAGCCATCGGACAAAATGCGCGGTGGTTTCAATACTTGTGCCGCTGGTGGCGGTGGCTGAGCCTATCCCCGTAACGGAAAGTGAGCCATCCTCCCTCCTCAAAAGAAAATGCCTCTCGATGAGTTTCCCAATCTCCCTTTCCAGAAGGGCATCAAACGCCTCCTTTTCACCCGCCCATTTGACAAGTCCGGTATAAGTCATCATGAGAAAGGAGGCGACACCGGCGGCGTCACGACAGATGCCGGAGGCAACAACGTCAAGGATGGCGGTGGGGACATCTTTTTCCCCCAGCGGCGGGCGCAGTGGCTCCAGCTCACCATGTATATACTCCCGCATCAGGCGTTCCGTCTGTTCCTTCCCCCATGCAATGAGTATGGAGCGCCCGAAATCGCTCACGCGTCCGAACCGCCCCGCACGCCCCCCCTGATTGCGGAAGCGCGCATGTGAGAGCGGAACAAAATTGAACTGACCCGTCCATTCATCCTGCGTTACCATCTCAGGGACATGGATGACATTTTTGCCGGTGAGATTCACACCCTCGCCAAGCGTGGAGGTGGAGACGAGGAGCCTGATATTTCCTGCGTTGTATTGTTCCTCAATGAGCCTTCGCACACCCCAGGAGAGCTCGGCATTGTGAAAGGCAATTCCCTTCTGAAAACAGGCGGCAAGGAGGACGCGCTCACGAGTCTCCTCGCTTTTTGCAAGCTCCGAAAGCGCTTCTTCAGCCGGCGGGAGATTGACAGAGGATGCAAGTTTTTCCGCCCAGATGCGCGACACGGGGCGAGTGGGGACAAAGATTAACACCTGCTCCCCCATCTCCCCTGCAAGATGACCGGCAAGGGCAATGACCACCTCGACATAAGCATTATCATCCTCCGGCGAAACAGGGATGGTTCCGCCCGAGGCGGACATAAGTCTCTCCACGCCCTCCACACCGGTGTTGAATTCCTGGTAATAAAACGAGCCGTCCTCCGCATCGAAAACCCCTTCCCGCAGTTCAACAGGTCGCCTCTCCTCCTTCAAAAGGTCACAACCGAGCCAGCGTGCAAGGCGGAGGGCATCCCCCAGGACTGCGGAAAGACCGAGGAATTGTGCCCTGTAAGGCGAATGAGCCACCTTTGTAAGAAGGAGGTCAACCACGCCGCCGCGCTCCTGCTCGCCCAGCATCTGCACCTCATCCGCCACAACAAGCCCAACACGGCTGAGGAGCACAGGTCGCTGGATAAGATAGGAGCGCATCTTTTCATATACGGCGATGAGGAGGTCAAACCGACCTTCCAGGGCGGGGATGTCAGTATCGGGGCGCTCACGCGTTGCCACAAGGACACGATATCCAAGCGAACCGTAAAATGTTTTGAAGCGGCGGTATTTCTCCTCCGCAAGCGCCTTCGTCGGGAGGAGATAGACTACCTTGCGATTTGCCTCAAGGTGCTTCAGGGCGGCAAGTTCGGCAATGAAGGTCTTGCCCGAAGATGTCGGGGCAAAGACGATGAGACTCTTATTCTGCAACACCCCCGCGCTGATGATGGCGTCCTCCTGCAAAGGAAGGAGGGTGTCTATGCCCCCCTTTTTCCAGAGCGCAATCATCCGAGCTGAAAGCCCGTGCGCCGAAAGTTGCTCAACATTAAGCACCATATCAAATCTCACAATCCGCCTGCGGCGGAATATTGTCAATTGTCAATTATCAATTGATAGACAACCATTATTTTATCCTGTCAAGATAGCGTTTCTGGAAGATTTCGGCGGATTTGCCGAGGATGGCGGCAGGGTCTGCCTTTTCATTTGTCAGGACCTCCTGCACCGCAGGACCCAGAACCTCCTTGTAAAGCTGCTGGCAGTAATAGGGCGGCTCCGTCTTCAGATAATCCACAACGCCCTCATATTCGGCGAAGCGGGGAATTGTGCGGTACTTCTCAAGAATTGCATCCCACTGCCTCTGCCTCTCCCCCTGGAAAATCGGGATATACGGGGCGCCTACGGTGAGTCCCTGCCTCTTGCGCAATTGCCATTCAGCCTCCTTCCATTCATTGGAAACAAGAAACTCACACCACCTGAAGGCGACCTTTTTCATCTCATCAGAGATGCCGGGGCGAAAGACAAGATAATCCGCCCCCATCTGGACAAAGCGTCCGCCGGGTCCGGCGGGCAGAGGGGCAATCCCGAGGTCACTCAGGTTGAACCCGTATTTCTCCCTGAGGTTCACAACCCCGCCCTCATTGGCAGGCTCGATGAACATCCCCACACGACCGGCGGCAAATGCCTGCATGATGTCCAGCTGGTCATCAAGGACATTTTCCTGCAGGACTCCATATTTCCACCTGAGGTCTTTCACAAACTGGAGGGCGCGGACAACACCGGGTCCATTAAACACGGCTCGCCATTTCCCGCTTTCTTTCACCATGAACTCACCGCCTCCCTGCCAGCCCCAGTTGAGGAAATGCCAGCCAGCGCGGGAATGGTCGCCTCCAAGAATGGCGAACCCGCACACTCCTGACTTGCGGACTGTGAGCCTCTTTGCAGTTGCGCGGAATTCCTCCCATGTCTCCGGCGGCTTCGCCTCGCCTTTAGCATCCGTAATGCCCGCCTTCCTGAAGAGCGACTTGTTATAATAGAGCCCCATGCTGTAAGCGGAAATGGGGAAGGCGTAATAATGTCCGTCACGTTCAAAAGGCTTCAGGATAATCGGGCGCAGGTCATTGAAATCCTGCCAGGCGGT
>JAPLSR010000379.1 GCA_026398545.1 Candidatus Sumerlaeota bacterium
AACACCCAGCGCCGATGCCCTACGTCCACATTAAAATCACCGAAATCGTAGATATATAGGTCAATGGCATCGGGACCGGATGCGCCGAGGGCGAGATTGGATTTGCCCGCCGCCTCCGCTCCATTGTCCTTATAACAGGGCCAGGATGAGTCAGGCGTATGGGACAGGGCGCCCTTGGCACTCATCATGAGAGCGGCATTCTGGCATTTGGGATTGAGCGTGGCGTCCAATGAAGCGACGGCGGGAAGGGCGCTCATGGAGCGGAAGTAATTGATGCGGCGCAGGGTTGCCTGTTCATAGTTGGCGCTTGTAGTCCCCGACACACAGGTTGCGGCGTCACCCGTCCATTGTGCCGCCACACCGTTATAGGAGAGGTATTCCTGGTTGAAGAAGTTGACGACGGAGGTGCGATTGTGGGTGTCAACAGGGAGGACGGCGGCTTCTCGCGATATATTATCCGCCGCGTATGGGACATTTATGAAAGCCTCCGGGGGTGGTCCCAATTCCTGGGCATATATAACAGTCCCAAGCCATCCGATAAAGAATGCGAGAATAACGGAGTTAAATGTATTTTTATTCCGCATAAATGTATTGAATCTGTAATTTTACATCAGAATGCAGGCTTTGCCGGACGGGGCATAATTCGGCGGCGCGCTCCAGTTTGGCGCGCTCCGTCTCGGAGAGGCGCAGCCCCTTCGGTATTGTTACTGTGACTTTTAATAAGCCGATGCGACGGACCGGCTCGTTGACCATTTCCTTGACCACATGCACACGTGCGCCGGTGAGGTCAACCCCGCTCCTTTTTGCAACCAATGCCATAATAGTCATAATGCAACACCCGAACGCCGTGGCGACAAGGTCGGTAGGCGAAAAGGTCTCCCCCTTGCCTCCATTGTCAACAGGGGCATCCGTGGCAAGCGTTTTACCGGATGGCACATGCGTTGCAAGGCAATGAAGCTCACCCTCATACAGGATATCTATCTCCACAGACATCTCTTTACTCCCTTATGAAACGCCCACCTCAGATTTTTATAAAAACCTTTTTCCGGTAGAGAATCCATGTGATAATGCACCACAGGACGACAAATGACGCCCCGTAAGCCGCCGATGTGGCATAATCGCCAAATATACCCGGCATCCAGCTCTTGTAATAGTGCGTAAAAAGGTATGTCTTTAACCGCATGACCTTTCCCCCATCCCCCGTCACCCGCACCATGACAATAATCAGCGCCATCAAGCTGGCGCCGAAATATGCCGCAATGGCATTTGTGCCGTAATACAAAAATGGCTTTGCCCACGCCCTCCATCCCTTGATGTCAATCAGCCAGTAACAGACGGAAAGGCAGAGAAGTGCGGCGCCTGCGGTATAAATCACATAAGAAGGCGTCCAGAGATTCTTGTTCATCGGGATGTCATGCTTCAGGAGCTTCCCCAAAATTATGAGAAGCACTCCGATGGCGGACATCCCCGCCACCTTCTCAAAATCCCCCTTCTCCTTCCGGCGCAGCCAGAATCCGCACAACCCTCCCGCAAGGGTCGTGCAGATAGAGGGAATTGTGGAAAGAAGCCCCTCCGGGTCATGCCCCATCTTGAGCCCGGCATCCCACTCATAGTTCAGGTTCCCGAATATCCCCGTGTCTATATAATCCACAATATTCTTGTATCTCTCAAGACCGCCCGCCATCTGACCCGGCATGGGGATAAATTTCAGGATGATGTAATAAACCGCCATGAGGAGTAAGAAAAAGAAGACCTGTCCCCGCACACCCGTATAAAGCATGATGAAGGAGGCGAAAAAGTAGCAGAAGGCAATCCTCTCCAGAACGCCATACATGCGAAAATGTCCGAGGTAGGAGGGCCAGATAATGAGGGCAAGGATAATGCCTAATATGTATATGATGAAAGTTCGACGGCATATCTGTCCAATCAGATCTATCTTTCCGCCCGGCTTTTCCAGCCTGCCGGCAAAACTGAACTGCATCGCCACGCCCATGATGAAGAGGAAAAAGGGAAAGATAAGGTCGGTGGCGGTGCATCCGTGCCACTCGGCATGCTCCAGCGGACCCCAGATATGCCCCCAGTCCCCGGCATTATTGACGAGGAGCATGGCGGCGATGGTCAGACCCCGGAAGACATCCAGAGACATCAGCCTTCCCGGCTTAATCGGCTGCAATGTTTCGGTCATCTCACTCTCCTTTTATGAGAATTGAACAAGAGAAAAACGGTTTCCCGAAATAGCGTTTGTTTGGCAATGTGCGGAACCAGCCCGTCTTATTTATGCCATTATTTGAAAAAAGATTTACCTTCTGACGTCGGGGTATGTCAAAGCAAATTACAGGGCATATCCCTGAAGGGGCGCATTCCTTGCCTTCAAACTCTTCGGCGACGCCTTGCACGACGCCCTCGCCCCGTGCCTCAAGATGTGATGGTTTTATTCTTCAGATGCCGTCGGACAATTGTTCATATTGTTCTTGCCTATCTTCAAGATTTCATGTTAATCAGAGGTATATTCTTTGTTGGGTTTTCCTTACAAAGAGAAAGCGTAATGAAACGTCTGAGAATATATGCCGATACTTCCGTTTTCGGGGGTTGTTTCGATGAGGAGTTCAGCCGGGATAGCCTTCGTTTGTTTGAAGAAATAAAATCGGGCAATTTTATTCTTATTCTCTCGGACACCACCTTGAGGGAACTGCACGGCGCGCCCGCACAGGTCAAAGAGATCATTGCCAACATCCCCATGAACAACCTTGAGATAATTCCCTTTTCAGATGAGATTGACGAACTCCGTGAGGCATATCTTGCGGCTGGCATTGTTGGTCCATTAAGTGCGGATGATGCCGAGCATATTGCTTGTGCTTCTATCGCTGATGTGGATTTGATTGTGAGTTGGAATTTCAAACACATCGTTCATTTTGAAAAAATCAAACAGTATCAGGCTGTCAACATGCTGAAAGGTTATCACATTATTCCCATTCACACTCCGCGGGAGGTTGTGAGCAATGAAGAAGAAAACGTTTGATTGCGTGAAAATGAAACAGGACATTCAGCAGGAGATCATGAAAGAAACCGCCCACATGAGCGCCGAGGAAAAGCGCCGCTGGACGGAAAATCTTATATTGTCCGATCCCATTCTTGCCAGAATTTGGAAATCCGCCCGAAGGACTCAGACAGGCATCTCATCCCTGGCCAAAAAGCAATAGACAAAGAATTCCAGAATCAGAATTATCATGTTAAAAAAAATTTCATCGGCGTTTTTCAGCGTTCAACCTGTCCGCCGAAGTCCCGGTTCAAGTGACGAGGGTGGATCTGCGGTTACATAGATTTCGTCCGAAACCTTTCGTGTGCTCCGCGTGTTCCGTGGGAAAATGTTAACCGGATATGATATTTATTTGACATCCAAACATCCCACAAGGTAAATTAGAGGGAATTCTTTGATAAATGAATGAAACGTTTCGCCGGGTTAAATAAAATCAGAACGACCGTGATTTATATCCATGACCTGAATTGTGAAGGAAAAGGTGTCCGAAGTCCAGAAGACCTGCTATGAAATCGTGGAAAGGCTTGCATGTTATGCAGTGAGTTGAAGCATATTCGCTCCAATCGCCTTTGCGTTTTATACAGACAGAAACAGTACTATATATACAGAAGTTAGAGCACAAAGAAAGGTAAAGCGATGCCTGACACATCTCGACTGATCAGAATGCGGGTGTGCAATCTGAAGGACGGCGCAATAAATGCGTTGGTTGGTGCCATACAAATGACGTGTTCTTGATACTTGCCCAGCTTGGGGTAAAGCGGATGTATCAGCAAGTCAAGCCGGATAGGGCTGCAGGTGTGGCAACGTGAATCGGTGATTGTACGGACGTCGAACAACGGTGTGGAGCCGACGCGGAAGACCGCACTGCTCATACCGGACATTGGGCGCACTCAAGACGCAACCTAACGTTTATCAGGGCAACATATGAATTTACAGACACACATAAGAAATAGTTTGTGGTTGGCAATTCAAAGCACTTATCAATCAGGGAATTACAGCCATGCCATTCTTGACGCTATGCACTATCTCAGTAATGTACTTAGAGACAAAACAGGCGTTGATGGCGATGGTGCAACCCTTGTCGGTCAGGCTCTGGGTGGTGACCCGCCACGTCTAAGAATCAACAGGCTACAAACCGAGACTGAGCGGAACGAGCAACGAGGAATTGAAAGCATCTTACGCGGTATGTATCAAGCAATTCGCAACCCGCGCAGCCATGAACAAATAGAAGACTCCCAGGAAACTGCTGACGCGATTATCTACTTTATCAATTATCTATTAGGGATTATTGAAAAGTCGGAAGAGCCATTTGTTTTGTCGAAATTCATACCATGTGTTTTTGATCCCGATTTTGTCAAATCACAGCGATATGCGGAATTGCTCGTTGAGAAAATCCCAACAAATAAACGGTTCGATACGCTTGTTACGATATACCGCGATAAACTACAGGGCGATATCTACAACATAGGCTTGGTTGTACGCGCCTTAATTGGCAATCTTCCCGACGAACAAGTAAAGAATTTCTTGGAGGTAGTGTCAGACGAAATGAGTACAATCACAGATGAAAAAGAAATTCGTTACAATCTACACCTACTGCCGCCCAATTTGTGGGAGCAACTATCCGAAACATCCAGATTACGGATAGAAAATCGCGTTATTCGTGCTATAAAAGAAGGAGAGGCGGAAGGCGGGAATCCCAAGCGTGGGGCTTTGGCAACATGGGCAAGAAGTCATCTTCAATATTTCACCTTGAAAGACCAAGTTGGCATGGCATTCATAGTAAAACTCATATCGAGTAATTCGGCCAGTCAACGTTATGTTACAGAATTGTTCTTGCAGCAACTCCCGGTTGTAATATCGCTCCCGTATCGACGAAGCCAGTGTATAAAAGCTATATCGAATAGCATAAGAGAAGATGATGAAGCCACTCGCAATGCTTTAATTCGGAACATTTACGAATTGCCTGATAGCTGGCAAAAAGAGTTTGTCAAAGAACTCAAAGATATGACTGACGAGAACAACCCCGAAATATACCTTCCTGATAGAACGCCTTTTTTGAAATCAAGCAATCCCATAGTGACAGATGATGAACTCCCATTCTAAATTCAAATGCGCCCAACATGCGGTTGCACCCGACTTATCCTTCGCGCTCACTCCGGTCGCGCTCGGCCAAGCGGCTGACGCGCACCGTTCGACTGGATCAAATTGCGAAAATGAGAAGAATCGTCCGGTTTGCGGGCAAAAAGGGTCTGTTTTGATAGAAAGCGGGAATTTTTTTATTGGGGTGGCGGGGATTTGAATCCTTTTAGTGCGGAATCTGGCGATGCGGCGATCAATACCCCTGAGGATGGGCGGTGTGCCATTGCCAGGCGCTGGAGATGATGTCTTCAAGGCGGGGATGGCGCGGCTGCCAGCCGAGAATTTTTTTGATTTTATCCGAGGAGGCCACCAGAACAGCGGGGTCTCCCGCCCGCCGCGCTCCCATCTGAACGGGGACTTCTTTTCCCGTCACCCGCCGCGCCACATCTATCACCTCAAGGACGGAAAATCCCTTTCCGTTCCCAAGATTAAATACATCCGTCGCCCCGCCGCCCTCCAAGTATTTCAGGGCAAGTAGATGCGCCTCTGCCAGGTCCTGCACATGGATGTAATCCCGGATGCAGGTGCCGTCCGGGGTGGGATAATCACTGCCATAGACACAAATGGCATCGCGTCTCCCTGCCGCCGCCTGCAGAACAAGTGGGATAAGGTGAGTTTCGGGATTGTGAGCCTCCCCGCATCGCTCCGTGGCTCCCGCCGCATTAAAATATCGTATAGAAATTGACCGGAGATTGCTGACTTTTGCCGTATCCCATAAAAGCCACTCAAAGGCGAGTTTTGTATTACCATAGGGATTGGTGGGAAAAGTGGAGGCATCCTCAAGGATGGGGACGGATATTGCGCAACCAGGGCTGGAAAGGCGCACCTGAATTGGCTCGCCATAAACCGACGCTGTGGATGAGAAGATAAAATATCTTACATCCGCCGCAAGGACTGCCCTCAGGAGCGCCACTCCCTTCGCTACATTATTCTCGTAATAAAGGAGCGGCTTCTCCACGGACTCTCCGACAAGGCTCAGGGCGGAAAAGTGCATGACCGCGGAGCAGTTATATTTCTGCAAAGTCTCTTTCAGGAGGGTCTCATCACCATGGTCACCCTGGACAAAAATCGCATCCTCAGGCACGGCAGACCGGTGACCCAGGGATAGATTATCATACACGCATACCCTCCGGTCAGCCGTAAGAAGCGCCTCAACAACAATGCTCCCGATATATCCAGCCCCGCCAATGACGCAGACACAAGGTTTCGCACTCATGATTTCCTCGTCCGCGCTCCGTCGTCAAAGCTATGGCCCGGCCTTCGCAGCCGCTTCGGCGGAGTTGGCAGCGTTGGCGACCAGAGGCGGATGTGGATGAACTAATCTCCAACGCGGATGGGCTGCGCCACCTCTCCTGACATCTCCGCCTCTTTCAACACATCTGCCAGGGTGCTGATGCTTGGCGCGCCAAATCTCGGAGCAACCCTTCTGTAAGGCGTCTTCAGTTCAATATTAAACTTCACATCCAGATTCGCCTTGTTCTTCTCGTTATAATACTCCTTTTCAATGTCCCGCTCAAGCCCCACCTGGAGCGAGGCAATGAAGTCATGCAGGTCTCGTTTGATTATGAGCCAGACCTCTGAGATGCCGCTCCCTTGCATGTAATTTCGGTATTCAACTGTCGTCTCCACCACATATTTCGGTCCAATCCTCCCGCCAAGCGTCCCCCTCACGCTGAAGTTAGTGCCATATTCCTCAAAATTATATTCATACATGAGATGTCTCCCGGTATTTAACGCCATGTGACCCGAGGCGGTAAGGCGAGCCCACCACAACTTGCTAAGAGGGATATACTGGGTGTTCAGCACACCCCAGACAAAGTCCTGGGTACCTGACCACGGGTCGGTGCGGTCATACACCTGCCGACCGGTGTAACGCATGGAGGTGTTAAATGTGAACGTCTTGGCATTGTTCGTGTAATTCATGCCAATGCCAACATAATAGAGCTCCTCGTTGGGATAGATATCCTTTCCGCTCTGGAGGTTGTATCCCCCGCTGAGGTATGCGCTCATGTTGGGATATCTCAGGAAGTAGTTAAGTCCGGCGCGAAGCCAATGCTCGGGGAGGCGGAAATTGTAAAGGTCATGACGAGCCAGGACATCGCCGAGGGATTCATAAAATTCTCCAAGCGAGTCCTTTGTCCCGATGCGGTAGTCATATCGAATCCAGGCGTGCAGATAGTCCGTCAGGCGGGCATAGAAATATAACTTGGCGTCCGCATAAAGGTAATAATTCCTGACATCATCAAGACTCCGGTGGCGCCATTCTGCGAGCTCCTCCGGTGTGGTAACCAGTTTGCCATGGTTATCATAATGCCGCCGCCCGACGAGGAATGTGTCCTCGTCAAGAAAGGTCAGTCCACCCATGTGTTCAGGCATGTTATAGGGAAAGGTGGTCGCTTTTGGAAATTCATAATTGAAATCAGAATCCTCCCTGTCCGTAAAGGCGGCGCCAACTCCGAGTCGTGCCGTCAGGGTATAGCGGGAACCCAATTTCCAGCGATAGAGAAGCCCCTGATAGACATCGACCCCGCGCACCCATGCGTCATCTTTTTCGCTTACCGTGTTCAGTCCTTTATCCAGATTGTTAAAGATATTTATATCAGTATAGGTATAAAGAGGGATGGAGCCAAGTTTCAGGTAATTGGTGGAGAAGGTGAACTGGGGGAGCTTCTCGGAGACCTTGCCATATCTGTTGCGTGGAAATCCCTCATAATATTTAATCCTTTCTCTGCCGTATGGGTCAATGTTGAAATCCCTGTCATTGTCAAGTGGGTCAGCGAAATTTGTCACGCGGTCGCGCCCGATGCGGTTGCGCAGCTGAAATAACAGTCGTCCGATATAGTCATCCGAGCGATAGGTCAGGGCGCCGCGGATATTGCGCTCCGGCACACGCTTCCTATCGATAGTATTGAAGCGGTCAAGGAGGTCATAATAGATGTCCGGGTCGCTCATCTCATCAATATCCAGCTGGAGATAGATTTCATCCGTAAGCTGGCTCCTGTGGCGGATACGCCCGATCCATCTTGTATATGTGTCATCCTCCTCAATGCGGTGTGGGGATGAATAATCAGTCACCTTGAACTTTCTGTCATTGATGCGGTAAAGTTCGACACTGCCCTTGTGCTGGTCATAATTGAATGAATAATCATACTTTGTACCGTATCCGATGCCGCGTTTGGTGAAGAAATCCACATGGGCGTAAAGACTGCCCTTGCTGCGGGGAACCCAGACCTTATCCTTTCTTATATCCTCCTTGCTCATATCCTCCTTGCCGATGGCGGGCTCGTATTCCCCATGATGAAACTCATAACCCAAACTCAAGTATGCCCCCAACCTTGAGTTGTAACCCAGCTGGAATGACCAGGGGGATACCTCCACAAGTGAACCGGTATAAGCAGGCAGATAAAAGACCGGGATTTCCCAGAGATAAAATGTGGCATCACGTATGAAGATGCGGTCATTGGCATAAAGGAGTATCTCCTTGCCCTGGATGCGGTAATGCGGGAGCGGGAAGTCGCACGTGGTGAAAGAGGATTTTCTGAAGAGCGCCTCGCGAGGTTGATGCGCCTCAGTCTGGTCAAGTAACTCAAATGTCGGCACATCCTTTTCCTTCGGGTCGCTGTGGATATAAATATCCTTGTGGTGTCCGCTGGCGCCATAGGCGTATCCCCGCCCCTTATCCAGACTGAACCAGAGGGAGTCCGCCTTGTATTCATCCCCCTTTTGCCGCAGGATGACATTCCCGTAAGCCTGAACCTCATTCAGGCGGACGTCATAGATGAGCCGGTCTGCCTCAAGATAAACATCCCTGTACCAAACCCTGGTGCGCGTGCGCCCATAGATGAAGTTGCTCTCCTCGTCATAATCCAGATATTTATCCGACGTGATGCGCAGGGGTAGTTGACCGGCGGCTGCGCCGGGAGGAACGATAGTCTTTTCATTGGCGGGCAGGGGAGTTGGAGAGGCGGCTTGAGATGGAGATATTAACATATCTCGGTTCTGAGTGGCAAAGATGGCGTCCCGTCTGGATACTTTATCAGCGCCGGACCCCTGCACAGTCAAACATGAAAAAACAAAAAGGAGGCAACCGATGACAAGCCGACTCCGCCAAAGCACTAGCGACGGCTGGACCGGATATCCGGTTTTTCTGAAGGCAACGGTCATTTGCGTTCCTCATTTCAACGTCTGGAAATAAATCAGGACGCAACCAATACTCCCAAGCAAAATATTGGGAGAAAAGATGGCAAAGGACGTCAGGGAATGATTCACCTCTCCCAAAGAAGCACCCCACTTCATAAGTAGATAATAAACAAAAAGCAAGCCAAAAGAGATGGCAAAGCCCGCTGATTTGCCAGAGGGACGGATATATACCGCCAGCGGCATGCCTATCAGAATTAAGGCAAGGCAGGCAAGGGGGTTGGAAAACCTCTGCAATAACGCCACCCGGCTCTCATTGACCACCTTGCGGGAAACATACCCGTTCCTCTCAATATTCGCCATCAGCTCAGGAACTGTCATCTCCTTATTCTTCTTCTGATACACACCATCCTTCATCCGGTGCATGGATGGACTCATGACACGCACCAGCTCCTTGAAGAATACGACATTATTCTGGGCGGGCTTCTCCCTGTCTAAGGGGTGGAGTGAGCCGTTGAAAAAGTGGAACTGGATTGCGCGGGTCTCCTTTTCAATAAGGATACGACCCCGTTCAGCAAGGAGGAGGGTCTCCACCCTGCGTTTTTGCTTTTCTTCCGCTTGCGCCCCCGTCCATTGCTGGGGATTTGCGACAATCTTCATGTGGATGTTTAAAAGGTCGCCGGTTTTGGGGTCTCGGGAGCCATAGTAAAAGGTGATATCATTATCCTCCGTTCCCATCTCGTCATAAAACCTGCCCGGACGCAATGTGTTGAAAAGCTGGAACTCTATCTGGTAAAGATAATCCATGCTTTTCAGGTTCATATTGGGAAGGATGGAATAATTCAAGACCAGCATGAACATACTGATGAGAAACCCGGCGAAAATAACCGGACGGAATATGGTCATGAGATGGATACCGCCGGTGCGTATGGCAAGGATTTCATTATCGGAGGCGAGCCGTCCAAAGGAGATGAGGACGCCCACAAGGACGGCGCAGGGGATGGTGAAAGAGAGGAGGGCGGGGAGGAGACACAGGGCGAATTTCCCCACTAAAGCGGTGTCAATACCCTCGCTCATGAGGATATCCGCAAGGCGGAAAATCTGGGTGATAAAAAGTATGAAGGTAAAAAAGAGGAGTCCAAGAAGCGTGGGACCCATCAGCTCGCGGAGGACATAGCGCTTTATAATTAACACCTGTTGCTGAACCCCAAAAAGCAAAATTTACCGCATCAAACCCCGCTACAAATCATACAAATTTGCGCCTATATCTCCCTTTCAACCACTCATGTCAATGGGGATTTAAGTAAGTGAGACAAATTTTACCAATAAGCGATAATTTCTTGACCTTTCTGAACCCGCCCCTATATTCTCCAGAACCACAGGTGTGTTGATTAAGGCGGTTGCTATACGCGCATTAAAAAATCACACATAAAAGGAGAGATACGGTCATGGGAATTATGGACAGGATTATCGAGCGGGCGAAGGCGGACAGGAAAAAGGTCGTCCTTCCGGAATCTATCTATGAGGTGCGCACGGTCAAGGCGGGCGTTATCATCCAGCGTGAAGGCATCGCCGATGTCACCATGCTGGGCGACCCCGCAAAAATTAAGGATTCCGTCAAGGGTCTGAACATCTCCCTCGATGGCATCACAATTATTGACCATGAAAAGAGCAACCTCCTTGAACCCTTTGCCGAGACTTACCGCGAAATCCGCGCCAAGGAGAATCTCACAAAGGAGCAGGCAATTGCCCAGATGAAAGACCCCTTATATTTTGGCGCTATGATGGTGAAAAAGGGGCTTGTGGACGGCATGACCTGCGGGGCTTATAATACCTCGGCGAATGTCATGCGCGCCGCCATCAAGATTATCGGACCCAAAAAGGGCATCAAGACCGTCTCCTCTTCCTTTTTGATGATTGTTCCGGATTGCCCATATGGCGCCGATGGCGCCTTCATTTATGCCGATTGCGCCACCGTGATTGACCCCAATGAGGAGCAACTGGCGGATATCGCCCTTGCGGCGGCGGATACGTGTCGGATGCTGATTGGCGTGGAGCCTTACGTGGCAATGCTCTCCTTCTCCACATGCGGCAGTGCCAAACATGCCTTTGTGGATAAGATAGTTAATGCCACAAAGATTGTCAGGGAAAAGGCGCCTGACTTGAAGGTGGATGGCGAACTGCAGGGGGATTCTGCCCTGATAACCGCGGTGGGCGCCAAGAAATGCCCCGGAAGCCCCGTTGCAGGCAGGGCAAATGTTCTCATCTTCCCCGACATTAATGCGGGCAATATTGCCTACAAGCTGACACAGCGCCTTGCAAAGGCGGAAGCCGTCGGTCCTGTGGTTCAGGGGCTTGCCCTGCCCGTGAACGACCTTTCGCGAGGCTGTTCCACGGAGGATATCGTTCAGGTAACTGCCATCACGGCGATTGAAGCCCAGGCAATTCAGAAATAAAACTGTGCGCCAATATCATCCATACGGTGCCTGACATCATTTCGGGAGGGTTGCTTGAAGACACAATTCTGGAAATTATCGGGCGGCGGGAACGATTTTATCTGCTTTGACAACAGGGACGGCACTTTGCCGGAATCCATGAAAAGCCGCCTTGCCGCCACGCTTTGCCGGAGGGGGCACTCCATCGGCGCGGATGGCCTCCTGTTTATCGAGTCTTCCCCGCGCGCGGACTTCATCATGCGCATCTTTAACCCCGACGGCTGGGAGGCTGAAACCTGCGGCAACGCCTCGCGATGCGTTGCATTACTGACTTATAAACTTGGCATATCCCCCGCCGAGATGTCCTTTGAAACAAAGGCGGGGATTTATAAGGCACGGGTCACCGGCGAGTTCGCCTCCATCTCCATGACCGACCCCACTGACATGAGGCTGAACATCCCCTTTGAGGAAGAATGGTCACCGGCGCCGGTCGTCCACTTTATCAGAATAGGCGTACCGCATGTCGTGGCATTCGTGGAGAAACTTGAATCAATGGATGTGCTCACTATTGGCAAACGGGTCAGAAGTCATCATGCGTTCCAGCCTGCCGGAGCCAATGTGAATTTTGCCACCCCCCGGAACAAAAACAATATCGCGCTCCGCACTTATGAGCGTGGGGTGGAGAATGAGACTCTATCCTGCGGAACGGGCTGCGCCGCCACGGCTATAATTGCGGGATATCTCGGTCTGGCGGATTCTCCCGTGCATATGCACACCCGCGGAGGAACAACCAATATCATCCATTTCCGCATGGCCGACTCCGCCAAAGCGCAAGCGACGGCTGGAAAGGATACGCATACAACCGAGCTTATCCTTGAAGGTGAGGCACACATCATCTTCAAGGGTGAAATAGATGTAGATTGATAGGGTGTTTCATGAACAGTGATAACTCGAAGATCCGCCGAAGTTCTAACGTAGGCGGAGGCGGCATTTATCTTGGCATCGGGGGAAATATCGGAGACCGTGAGTTAAATCTGACTCGCGCCCTTACGATAATTTCCGCTCATCCGGATATGCGGCTCCTGCGAGTCTCCTCTTTTTATCGCACCTCGCCGTGGGGTGTAACAGAACAGCCCTGGTTCCTGAACGCCATCTGCGAGATTGAGACAGTCCTCTACCCGGCGGCTCTCCTTGAAGAACTAAAAAGGATTGAGCGGATTCTTGGGCGCGAGAAATCCACCCCGCATTGGGGACCACGCGCCATTGACTTAGATATCATACTTTTCCGAAGTATTGTAATGAGGACTCCGCTTTTGACAATACCCCACAAGCACTGCACGGAACGCCTGTTTGTCCTCATGCCGCTTGTTGAAATCGCCCCGTGTATTGTTCACCCTGAAACGGGGGTCTCTTTCAGAAATTATCTTGATGAATTACTGAAGACCCAACCGGAAGAGGCATGTTTGAAATACAATCAGATAGTGTTCAAAAAACCATAAGACTGGGGAGACGGCTTGCCGAAAACCTCCAGGGTGGCGAAATCCTTGCCCTCACGGGGGAACTGGGAGCGGGGAAAACCGTCTTTGTGAAGGGTATTGCCGAGGGGCTTGGCATCCGTGATGTGGTTACAAGCCCCACCTTCGTCATCGTGAAAACCTATCAGGGCAGGCTCCCTCTACATCACATGGATTTTTACCGCCTGAATAATCCGCAAGACCTCGAGACCATCGGCTTCGAGGATTATACCGGCGGCGGGAGCGTCCTTGCCATAGAATGGGCGGAGAAATTTTTAAGCGAGATACCCCGGCCTTATATTCATATATCCTTTATTTCTGAGGAAAACGACCATCGGAAAATCTGCATTGAGTCGTTGGATGAACCCGCATGGGAGATTAAATTTCGTAACTATGATACGGTGTAGTTTGACCCCTTATAACCCAGTGTACCCCGTGTCCCCCGTGGTTTGAAAATTTTCTCCTTTGTTTGAAAAGTCGGGGACAGGCCCCTAAAAACCCCGCGCTAGATAATTCCGGCGCGGGGTTGTACTGTGTTTTGCTGTGGCATTCAATTTTTGCTCACAGGAGTCCGGGGTTCTCGAGGTCTACTTCGTACCGATGGATGGCAGGTCACCGGGCGCCGTCTCGCGGACGCTCAGATCTCCATAAATGACGCGGTAGTTCTGTCCGCCCGTCGGTTTGTACCAGCAGATCGGCTTCTGAGCGTTGCCCAGGGTGATCCCCTCGCCGGCGTAATGGAAA
>JAPLSR010000323.1 GCA_026398545.1 Candidatus Sumerlaeota bacterium
TCCACACACTCATCACAGATATATATGCTTTCCCCCACGCCGCGGTGAGAATATCCCTTGAAGAGTGTCCGCACTATATTCTGGTCTTTTCCGCAAAATGAGCAGCGCAACCGCATCTCTCAGTCCTTCAAACCAAAAAAAAGTATTTCAAAGCAACCCTTCTTTTATCTCATACAATTCAATAAATTATTTCACTGTCCTATTCATGATTCAAGGGAAAAAGAATTTAAAAATTCATAAGGGTCTAATTGTTATATGATTAACAGGTTTTATCATCACTTTTTCAGGACATCCTCACCAAACCAGGGACGGATAACCTCTGGAATACAAACATTTCCATCAGGTCTCTGATAGGTCTCAAGAAGGGCAATCATAAGCCTGGGAAGCGCCACACCGGAACCATTGAGTGTGTGCACCAGCTCTGATTTCGCCCCCGCCTCCCGCCGGAAACGAATACCGGCGCGCCGCGCCTGATAATCCTCACAATTGCTGCATGAGGAAACTTCCAGATACCGCTGCATCCCGGGCGCCCAGACCTCAATATCATAACACTTCGCCGCCGCAACGGATAGGTCGCCTGAACAGAGCGCCACAATGCGATAATGCAGCCCCAGCCTCTGCAATACCACCTCCGCATCACGGAGGAGCGTCTCCAATTCGTCATAGGATGTCTCCGGCAGGACCATCTTCACCAGCTCCACCTTATTAAACTGGTGAACACGCGCGAGACCGCGTGTTTCCTTGCCGTATGCCCCCGCCTCGCGCCGGAAACAGGGTGTACAGGATGCGTAGTAAAGCGGCAACTGGGCGGCGTTTAGAATCTCCCCTGCGTGAATATTTGCTATCGGCACCTCTGCCGTGGGAATCAAAAACAGGTCGTCCACATCACAGCGATACATATCCTCTTCCATCTTCGGGAGCTGTCCCGTTCCAGTCATGGCTCTTCTATTGACAAGATATGGCGGGGCGATTTCCACATAACCATGCTCACGGGTGTGCAGGTCAAGCATCCAGGCAATCAGGACGCGCTCAAGACGCGCCAGCGCCCCTATCAAAAGGGGAAAATTGCTGCCGGAAATCTTTGCGGCGCGCTGGAAATCGAGCATATCCAGATGTTCGCCTATCTCCCAGTGCGGCTTTGGTGAAAAATCAAATGCGGGCTTTTCCCCCCACTCCCGCACAAAAACATTATCCTCCCCGCCTTTGCCGAAATGGACGCTATCATGCGGCACATTCGGAATGGCAAGAAGGATTTTTCCCTGCTCGTCCTCCAGGGTTTTCAACTCTCCATCAAGCGATTTGATCTCCTCCCCCAGACGTCGCATCTCCTCCTTGAGGGGCGTTGCATCCTCGCCGCGTTTGACAAGGTCTCCAATCTTCCGCGAACTCTCATTGCGCCTTTTTTTCATCTCATCAGCCCTGCCTTGAATCTCGCGGCGACGCCGGTCGAGAGAAAGGACATCATCCACAAGGGAATCAAAATCCCCCTTCATCCGCAGTCTTTGTTTCACCTTTTCAGGGTCGCTTCTTATGAGTTGAATATCAAGCATTGGCATTCCTTTCAGTCATGGATGACAAATAGCGAATCATGAGATAAGGGATGATATTTGCTTTTTAACTGCCTCAAGTGTCGATTCAATCTGCACAGGGGCATTTGCAAAATGCGAGGCAATACCCCTCTCCTGAAGCGCCGATTTGTGATAATTCACAGTGGCATCAGGGTCTTTGAGAAGATGTCCGGTCAGGATGCCCACCACTTTCTCCTCCGGATGCATGATGCCCTTTTCCACAAGTTTTTTCGCTCCTGCCACAGTGGCGCAGGAGGCGGGCTCCGCACCGATGCCTGAGGCATCCACCCATGCCTTTGCATCCATAATCTCCTGGTCAGTCACCTCCTCCACAACGCCGTTGGACCATTCAATGCCGCGCAGAGATTTCTTCCACGAGACGGGGTTGCCGATTTTGATGGCGGTGGCAATCGTCTCCGCATTTGGCACGCGCTGATATGGCGTTTTGTTCTTCCACATCTTATAGAGTGGATTTGCGCCAGTCGCCTGAATAACTGCAATGCGCGGTTTCCTTGTGATGATACCGAGTTCATAGAGTTCCATCAGACCCTTTGAAAGGGCGGTGTTGTTGCCCAAGTTTCCCCCTGGAAGGATAAACCAGTCCGGCACCTCCCAGTTCAACTGCTGGAGGATTTCAAACCCGATAGCCTTTTGCCCTTCAATGCGATAAGGATTGATTGAGTTCAGCAAATAGATATTGAGTTTGTCGCAGACCTCCTGAACGAGAGTCATGGCATCATCAAAATCGCCCTTAATCTGGAGTGTCTTGCCGCCATAAGCGAGTGCCTGGGTGAGTTTGCCGTAAGCAATCTTGCCCTCGGGAATAAAAACGATGCCAATCATTCCGGCGCAGGCGGCATAGGCTGCCATTGAAGCGGAGGTGTTGCCGGTCGAGGCGCAGGCAACGATTTTGGCGCCCATCCGGTGAGCGGCAGTGATTCCGCAGGTCATACCGCGGTCCTTGAAGGAACAGGTCGGATTTTCACCCTCATGCTTCAGAAGGAAATTCTTCAGACCGGCGTATTCCCCCGCTTTGCCCGCCTCATAAAGGTTGGTATTCCCTTCAGGCTTGGAGACAATATATTGTTCCTCAACGGGGAAAATGAGTTCCTTATAACGCCACACGCCTGAATTATAAGGCTTCTGGCGCGTGCCCCAGCGCTCATCAAAAAGCCGCTTCAGGTCTATTTTGCGGAGGACGTTCAGGTCATGCACAACATCAAGAGTCCCCCCGCAATCACACATGTAACGGACAACAAAGGGCTCAAACTCCCTCCCGCAATCAACACATTTTAATTTAATCACCATTTTCTTCGCCCCTGCAAAATATTTTAAAAGGCTTTTCTGGGGCAGGCGGATGGTCAAATCAAGGAAAAAATCACCGGAAGCAAAAGTGCAGGGCGCCCTTTGCAGATTTGCGATAGACCCACCTGTTATTTTCCCCGCAGAGGCGCAACGACTAAAAACAACATTGCAAATCCGAACCAGAATGTTGGGAATTCATTTGATTTGAAAAAAGAGGCGTAATATATTTTAATTTGTGAGATTGAAAAGATGTCTCATGATTCAATTATGAAAATTATAGTTAAAAGGGAAATGGCATGGAAAAGAAAATATGGTTTAGTAAGAGACTGCTGGGTTTTTCATTGATTCTGTTCATGCTTGCATCCGTCAAGGTTTATCCGACGGCGCCTCCGCGTCCCGGCGAAATCGAGAAGTATGAAAAAGACGGGTCTCTCGCAAAGCGTCTTCAGTTCGCCGAAAAATATCAGAATTATAAAGTGCATCCCGATCTTATTAAAAGGCTCAAGGCGAAATTCCAGGCAGAAAAAGAGGGCAAAAAATTCGACCCACGGAGCTTTCCTTACAAGACCGGGCTTCCTTCTCACGGCACGCCGAAAATTTTCGTCCTGCCGATCGAATTCCCCGATTATCCCCACACACAGGACGTTTCAAGATTCCAGAATTATCTTTTCGGCGACGGCGACCCGAACAACTACCCTTATGACAGCCTGAAAAATTACTATTTCCGAGCGTCCTATGGACAGCTGACCATCATCGGCGATGTCATGCCCTGGCACATGGCTTCGCAGAACAGGGACTACTACACTGATGATGTCAGACCCGTCATCATGGAGGCCCTCGACGCCCTCAAGGATTCCGTTGATTTTACCCAATATGACAACAACGACGATAGCGAGATTGATTATTTCATCTGCTACTGGACAGGTCCCGACACCGGCTGGAACACGACCTTCTGGGCTTGGTGCGATATTAGCGGGGGCGGTTTTCGCTACGATCCTTACAGAATTGATGGCAAATCGCTCGGCGTCTATTCATGGATCTGGGAGAAAAACGATGGCCAGGGCGAACCCAACTTCATGCCGCGCATATCCATGCACGAAACCGGACATGGCCTTGGCTTGCCGGATTATTACGATTACAAAGCCGACGTGGGGCCCAATGGCGGTCTCGGTAACATGGACATGATGGATAACGGTTATTTCGACCATAACGCCTTCAGCAAATTTCTGCTCGATTGGATGGGCGCATATATCGTGGGCGACAGCAATGTCATCCATAATATTACCCTCCGAAACGCCGACACCTTCCCCGATGCCGTGGTCATCATGCCTAATCAGCAGGGATTGCTGTTTGATGAATATTTTGTTGTTGAAAACAGAATCCGCAACGGAAACGACGGGACGCTGATCGGCTCCAATCCCCTTCCGAATGAGGCGCTTGTTATCTATCATGTGGATGCAACGTTGAACACCGATGGCGACAATTTCGCTTATGACAACAGTTATACCTCTCACAAATTGCTTCGCATGATGGAGGCGGACGGACAGGAGAACATCGAAAAAGGCAATGGCTCTGCCGATGCCGGCGATTTTTATCTCGAAGGCGCAAGTCTATCCTCTGCGACAAAACCCAATAGCAATAGTTATTATTACTCTCCCAAAAGAGATGGCGCCTATGTGACCAATATCTCGTCCGGCTGGTCGGCGCGTTCGGCGACATATATCAACGTAAGCACTTCTCTCTTCCCTGACCTGAATACGGTTCTGGATAATAAAGACCTGCACTTCAGCGCGGGCGGCGATTCCCTCTGGTATGGGCTTCAAATATCCGACGCCACCAATATGAACGCCGCCCAGAGCGGCCAGATTGCCGATGGCCAGAACACATGGATCAAAATGACCGTTCAGGGACAGGGAACCATCACATTCGACTGGAAGGTGTCCTCGCAGCAGAATGGCGACTATCTTGAATTTTACATTGATAATGTGCAGATAAAAAGCATCAGCGGTGAGGTGGACTGGACTTCAGAATCCTTCCGCGTGACAAAGACCACCATGGGCACGCAAACCTTTCTCTGGAAATATCGCAAAAATTCCAGCTTCTCCGCCGGTCAGGACCGGGGCTGGCTCGACAATGTGCAGTTTACACCCATATCTCCAACGCTGAACGAGGCGCTCGATAATACAACCCTTGTCTGGACCGCCAGCGGCGACAATGGCTGGTATGGTCAGACCACTTACTCTTTCTTCGGCGGGAGCGCCGCGAAAAGCGACACACTCTCCGATGGTCAGAGCGCCTGGCTCAATACTCAGGTCACCGGCCCCGGCACCTTGAACTTCGTCTGGAAAACTTCCCCCGAATTGAACGCGGATTATCTCAAATTCATGCTCGATGGTTTCGAAGAGGATAAGATCAGCGGTGGAACTAATTGGATTCCCAAAACCCTTTTTATCAAAGGCAACGGCACGCATTATCTGACATGGAAATATCAAAAAAACGCAAGCGGCTCCGCTTATTCCTACTGCGGTTATCTGGACAAGGTGGAATTCATCCCGACTGGCGAACTGGCCGAAGCGGTTGACAACAATATGCTGGAATTCACAACCGGCCCCAGCTATAAATGGTATTACCAGAATTATTTTGCCTATTATGGCGGGGACGCCGCCCAGAGCGGTTATTATCCAAGTGCGAATGTTCAGGCTTCTTTCCAGACAACGGTGGACGGCCCCGGCGATGTAACGTTCCTGTGGAAGGTCTCCTCCGAGGCAAACCACGATTATCTTGAGTTCTATATTAACGACGTTCTTCAAAACGAAATCAGCGGCGAACAGGACTGGACGATGATCAATCCCATTCATATCAGCGGCCCGGCCACTCTTCGATGGACTTATGCCAAAGATGAAAGCGGAACAAGCGGATATGACGTCGGATGGGTTGATAAAGTGATTTTCACCAGCTCGCTTTCCATCGGCGACGCCCTCGACAACCATTATCTGCCCTTGAAAAATTACGGGGACAATCCCTGGGAGGTCCAGTCCACGACTTATATCTGGGGCGGCAGCGCGATCAAAGCGGGGCCGATGGATCAAGAGCCCCTGAAAACCAGAAACGCAATGCTGCAAACAACGTTGACCGGTCCCGGAACTCTGAAATTCTACTGGAAGATTTCCTCGGCATGGTATCCACTAACATTGACGATAGATAATATTAAAGTGGACGAAATCAAAGATATTACGGACTGGGCACAGAAAATTATCACACTTTCCCCCGGAACCCATTCCGTGATCTGTGAATATAAGGGCGAAGGCGATACCTGGGGTGGCGTTCAGGATATGGCATGGCTGGATAAAGTCGAATATGTAAAAGACATCTCCCTCAATGAGGCGATCGACAACAAGAGTCTTGTCCTCAATACCTACGATCAGGTTGGCGACTGGTTCGGCGTAGAGGATCTTACGGCATATTGCGGCGCCGCCGCACGTTCCGGCGCTATCCCTGACAACCAGACCTCCTCCCTCGAAACAACGGTCAACGGACCGCGCAATCTCAGCTTCAACTGGAAGGTCTCGTCCGAAGAAAACAAGGATTACCTCGAATTCTATATTGACTCCGCCTTCAAGGAAAAAATCAGCGGAAATACCGCATGGCAGCAGAAAGATTACATCCTCAACATCGGTCAGCATACACTCTCGTGGAAGTATTGTAAGGACGCAAGCGGCTCCGCCGGTTCCGACTGCGGCTGGATTGATAAAGTTATTCTGACCGCCACGCCTACTATCGCCGAGGCGCTGGATTTCACCGGATTCGTCTGGAGCACCGACGGCAACGTTCCCTGGGTCGGGCAGACATTCACCAGTTATTACGACGGCGATGCCGCACAATCTGGCGCAATCTCCGGCAATCAGTATTCCAGACTCTACACGACCATCGTCGGGCCCGGCCTCTTCAGCTTCTATTGGAAAGTCTCCTCCCAGCAGGGCTGGGATTTCCTTGAATTCGATATTGACGGACAGAGGCGCAACCATATCAGCGGCGAGGTGGACTGGCAGCAGAAGACCTATATCCTCGAAAGCGGCTCGCATCTTATCGAATGGAAATACACAAAGGACAGCGCCTTCAATGACGGTGCGGATTGTGGCTGGGTGGACCGCATCCAGTGGTCTCCGGGCATCGTGCCGGATTGCCAGCTATATGTCCCCTATCAATATCCTACCATTCAGGAGGCAATCAATGCGGCGCGCGAAGGATGCACCATTTATGTCTTCACCGGCGTCTATTACGAGAACCTGACCATCTCCGGAAAAAACATTGTTCTCTCCTCGAGCTTGCCAGGCGACAGGGATACAGTCCGGCAAACCATCATTGACGGCGGGCAAAAGGGCTCCGTCATCACCTTCGGTGGCGATGAATATTCCACGTGCAAGGTGGCAGGTCTGACAATTACGAATGGCAAGGCAGACAAGGGCGGCGGCATCACAGGCAATTACACGCAGGCGACCATTGAGGATTGCATCATCACCAGCAACACCGCAACCCAGAGCGGCGGCGGCGTCATGGAATTCAACGGCATAATCCAGAGAAATATCATCTCCTATAACAATGCAGATTTTGCGGGCGGCGGCATCTTCCATTGCTCGGGCACGATTCAGAACAACTTCATATTCGGCAACACAACTCCCCAGTATGGCGGCGGCATCGGCTGGTGCAACGGCACCGTGCAGAACAACACGATTTACGGCAATAGCGCGGGCGTGAAGGGCGGCGGCTCCTATGGCTCCAACGCACAACCGAAAAACTGTATCTTCTGGAATGACGTCGCTCCTCTTGACCCGGAAATCTATTATAACGATTCGCAATATGACCCGCTCAATTGCCTGATTATGAACTGGACGGGTTCTGGAACAGACATCCAGACTGGTAATCCGCTTTTCATCAATGCGTCCGCAGAGAATTTCCACATCCGCCGCGATTCGCCCTGCGTCGACAACGGATGCAATATTCCCGGACTGACAGAAGATATTGACCGCGATGCAAGGCCTATCGATGTCTATTTCCGTCCGCGGGGCGTTTCTCATTTCGACATCGGCGCGGATGAATATACAAATACGGCGCCGGAGATCAACATTCTTGCGCCCGAAGGGCAGGAGCACGCCTATGTAAAATCCTACGAAATCATGTGGAGCGTGACCGATGTGAATTACGAATCGTCCACATCCCTTACGCTGGTCCAATCAAATATAGACAGCTCCGGCTTCCCCATCGTCAGCGGCATCAAGTCCGTTTCCTCCCGGATGACCTATCTCTTCAATTATGACAGCGCGCCGGAGGGTATCTTCCACATCTACGGGAAGATCTCAGACGGATTCCATGCGCCATCCGAATCCTGGTCGCCGGGGACGATTCGGATTTCAAAAGTGGGAAAGGAAGATTTGATCAACCATCTGTTGCAGAAAGAAGAACTGCCGCCGGAGCGTCTGCCCTATGCAGACATCAACAATGATGGCATCATAGACATCGCCGATCTGATATACTTCATGAAACTGTAACTCGGCGGATAATCCTATTTCCACATGTGAGTGGGAGAAATTAAACGCCCTGCGCCGCAGCGGCGCGGCGATGCGGCGGGAGAAGAATTCTCAGGGTTTGCGGGCAATGGCGATCAGGCGCAGGGCGGAGAAGCTGTAAGGGACGCTGTTGAATTTGGCGCTAAAATTATTCCTCTTCAAAGATGGGACTTGTGATGCGGATGATGTTGGAGCCTTCCTCAACAGCCACCACGTAATCCTGGGAAGTCCCCATGGAAAGCCATTGCATCTCCACACCTTTTATTGCAGCCTTCCGGATTTTATCCCGCAACTCCCTCAGAGAGCGAAACCAAGGACGCGTCATCTCCGGCTCATCCACCTGCGGCACATCCACCATGAGTCCCTTAATATGCACGTGGGGAAATTTCACAAGCTCCCTGATGAGATTCATCGTCTCGGATGGCAGGACCCCGAAATGTGTGTCAATCCCGGATGTATTGACCTGCACAAGGATATTTGTCTCGCGTCCCAATTTTTCATATGCGCTCTGGAGGTCAAAACCGATGCGAAGGCTATCGACAGTATGAATAAGCGCAAAGGATTGAATCGCCGCCTTTGCCTTGACTGATTGCAGATGCCCCACTAAATGCCATTCTATATCCGGCTCAAAAAAGGATAACTTCTGAATGCCCTCCTGAACGCGGTTTTCACCAAAAAGACGGCAACCGGCATCTACAAGCTCCCGGATTTCCGGCACAGAACGACCCCGCGTCACAATCAGGATGCGCACTTCCTCGGATTTCTGCCCGCTCTTCGCACATGCCTTAAGGACGTTTTTCCGCAATACCGCCATCTTTGCCCTGACATCTTCCGCAAGAATCCGTTTTCTGGCTACGGGTCGCATCCTTTTAATCCCTTTAAAAAAAATAATCAACCGTCTTTCTTATACAGCGGCAATACTCCACATACTCTCATGCTTGCTGTAAAAATTATTCCATATCTATTAGACTCTAAAATGATTTTTGAGGGTCAGTCAAGACATTTCCTTGGAAAAAATTTTTGCGCATGATTCAAGCTACTTTGCAGAAACCAGCGGCACAGTGCCCTGCCAGGGAAGGATATAACTCGCCTCAGTCTTGCGATGCGTAAATATGAAAAGGCTGTAAGTTTCAACAAAATATACCTGACAATCTTCAGGCAAGATGATATTTTTGGACGTGTCGGCGGATTCCTGACCCGTCTTTTCCCCCGCCGGTCCTCTCAGCATCGGGGCGTAATCGGTCTTGAGCTTTTCCCGCGACCAGTCCCTCAGCTCATAAATTAAGGAGGATAGACGTGGGATTTCCTTAACGTCCTTCTCCGATATGTCACGTCTGCTTGTATATAACACAAAAAAGCGAAAGCGTTCCTTCTTCTGGGCGAGGGTTGAGGTTGCCGCAACTTCGGCTTCTTTCAGTTTTGCCACCGGCTGTTTCCCATCTGAGCGTGCCGGCGGGGCAGTCTCCTCTTTTACCTCAGACCGAACACGGTAGACCCCGAAATCT
>JAPLSR010000386.1 GCA_026398545.1 Candidatus Sumerlaeota bacterium
TCATAAGCGCTATAGAGCATGTAGTCAATATTGGGAGTAATGCCTGTTGTGGCGTTAAAATTCCACTGGCTGGAATACAGAATTGCGTTCGTATAAACACTGATTTCATACTGGGATGGAAGAGCTGCGCGGAGCTCTTGAAAGAAGGCGGTGATGCCATCGCGCACTGTTGCGCCCCAGGAGAATTCAATGTCCATGCTAACGCCCTGCGAGTAAGAATCGGCTGTAAGGATATTCTTGATGTCGTTAATGAGTGTGGCGCGCTTGGCAGGAGTGGTCATTACCTGTTCAATAACACCACCCGAGGCGTCATCGAAGGAGCAAACCACCATGATAATCTTGACGCCCGCCGCCTCCGCAGCGCCTCCCGCTTTAAAAGATGCATCGCGCCCCGTGAAATTTGATGTGCTGGTCAGATTGCCATTGCTGTCAAAATAAACAAATGGTATACCGATATGAGTCAGGGCGTGCCAGCGGAGATTTTCCACAGCGCTGGATTGCTGATAACCGAAGACGATGAAGTCATTCCCGATGACGGGCACTGCCGCGCTGATACGGGCGCCGGGTTTAGCGACGGAGGGAACCTTTTGCGCCTTCGCCTCCAGGGCATCCTCGCTGATAATTGCGGGCTGGGCGGCGAGTTCCTCCATCTGCGCCTTATGGACGGATTCGGCGGCTACTGCGGATAATGATTGAAATGTAAAAGATAATATTAAGACCGTCAATAAAACCCCGAAACAAATCTTTTTCACCTTTTCAAGCTCCTTTTAAAAAATAGTTCTATTCATTGTCCTCAACTTATAAATTTCCTTTCTCACAATCAAACCTCAAGTCAAGGTTTAATAAAATTCCTCAATAAAACAATTATGAATAAAACATGAGTCTTTGACAGGATTTGCATGATTTACAGGATTCTATCATGTAAATCTTGTTAATCATGTCTATTTATCTTGCTATCCCTTGATGCCTGTGAGCGTAACGCCTTCAATGAAGTAGCGCTGGAGGGCGAAGAAAAGGATGATGACCGGCACAGTCATCATGACCGAGCCTGCCATGAGATAATGCCACTGTCCTGAATGCGCATAGGTGAAAGCCTGAAGACCCAGCGTCAGCGTCATCAATTCTTTGCTCTGAATGTAAATCAGCGGACCGAGAAAATCGTTCCACGTCCACATGAATTGAAAGATGATGACAGATAGCAGTGCGGGCTTGATTAGCGGCACCATCACCTGCACAAGCGTCCGCACATAACCGCAGCCGTCAATCTTTGCCGCCTCCTCAATATCCGTCGGGATGGTCATAAAGAACTGCCGCAGGAGGAATATGAAAAATGCCGTGCCGAAGAATGAGCCAATCCAGAGAGGTTTCAAGGTGTTCACCCACCCGATTTTTGCGAATATCAGGAACACAGGCACCATTGTCACCTGCGCTGGAAGCATCATGGTGGCTATTACGATTAAGAATATCGCATCGCGTCCGGGCCAGCGCAACCGCGCAAAGGAATACGACACAATCGTGCAGGAAAGGAGCGATCCAATAATCGTGAGAATCGTTACATGAAAGGAATTCTTAAAACAGGAAATGAGGTTCACATATTCCAGGGCGTTCAGGTAGTTCTTCCATACAAACGGTTCCGGAATCATGACATGCCCCCACGTGTCCACCAGCATCGTCTGCTGTTCCGTCTTAAGCGATGTTGAAATCATGGCGAAGAGCGGCACCAGAAAAAGAAACGAGCCAAGGAGCAGAACCGCGTGAAGGACGATGCAGTGATGCGTTTTAACCTTTTTACTCATGATTCAAGTCCCGAAAAAAGTATTAGCCACAGATGGACACAGATAAACACAGATATTTTTCATAAGACGATTCTTTTTATCTCCACACGAGGTTTGGCAAAGTTGAGAAGCAGACAAATGGGAAGTCCTGTTGCTTTCAGGTAATTGATGCACTGGGCTATATGAACATCCTCAAAAGATTTCACCACCTTTAGTTCAACCAGTACGGAATTTTCAATAAAGAGATCCGCAAAAAATTCACCAACACTCTCTCCATCATAAAATACCTGGGTCGGATATTGCTGTTCAACATTCATGCCATTTTTTCTTATCTCATGCGCCAGGGCATTCTCATAAACCTTTCCCAGAAATCCGCAGCCCAGGCGATTGCTCACATTATAAGCGCAGCAAATTATTCGCTCCGTAATATTATTTAATCTATGTTCATCTGTGTTCATCTGTGGTTAAACCTCTCTTGTTCATTTGTGGTTCATATCATGCTCCCCCGCCTTCATAATGCACCCAGCGTCGCGCGATGCGGAATTGAAGAAGCGTCAGAATAAGAATAATCACAAACAGGATCCATGCCAGCGCGGAGGCATATCCCATTTTGAAATAGGCGAAGGCGTTGTTGAAGAGATAAAAGACAAAAACTAAAAGAGAATCCGCCGGACCCGCGGACGGCGGCTGCGAGACCATGTAAGCCTGCGTGAAAATCTGCAGGTAGGAAATGACGCCGATCACAAGGTTAAAAAAGATATAGGGCGTAAGCATGGGCAGAGTAACATAAAAGAAACGCGCAATCGGTCCGGCGCCGTCCATTTCCGCCGCTTCGTAATACTGACGCGAAATGCCTTTCAGCCCGGCAAGCCAGATAACCATGGAGCTGCCCGCCCCCCACAGGAGGATAAGCAGAAGTCCCGGCTTCGACCACACAGGGCTATCAAACCACTGCGGCGCAGGCAATCCGCATCGGTCAAAAATCGGACGAAGGATAAAATTAACCGGTCCAATCTGCGGATTCAGCATCCAGAAAAAGAGGATTGTGGTCGCCACGGCTGGCACAATGCTCGGAATGTAAAAGAACGTCCGGTAGAAGGATATCCCCCTGATCTCCGCATTCAGCAGCAGGGCGATGCCAAGCCCGATGAACATTCCCAGTGGAACGCCGAGGAAGGTTATATAGGCTGTGTTCCAGAGGCTTTTCCAGAAATAGGGATCGCGCGGCGCCCATTCCATGCCCCCCTCTACCGCCGGCACCCGATGAAACCCGAAGAGCTGGACATAATTATTCAGCCCGGAAAATTGCGCCGGATGAATCACATCATATTCACAGAAGGAAAAAACGAGCGATACGAACATCGGTCCCAGCGTGAAGATTAGAAATCCCAAAAGCCACGGCATTATGAAAAGAATGCCGACGACGGCCTCCTTGCGATACAAGCGCGTATTCCGCGTGAATCGGACAATCGCTCGAATCCACAAGGCAAGAAGCACGGCGAGAAGCGCGGCGCCGATGAGGACGACCCGATTCCACCGAAGGTTTGGATAAACGGGCGGGCTATAAATCCTGTTCAGTTCATCCTGAACACGGCGCGCGGAATTCTCAAGCGCCTTCTGGGGCGATAATTCGCCGCGCAGAGCCATGTCCGTCGCCACAATCTGCTCATTCCAGAGCACCTGCCCCACGGGAGTAACTGGTCGGAATCGGCTATGATACAACATTTCAATGAAGGACTCGATTACCTTCTGCATATTCTCATTCGGCGCGGGAAAACGCTTGAACATCTCCTTATTCAGTTCCCGTTGACAGGTGAGCCGGGGGATATAAAACATCTTGCCAATGGTCTTGTTGAACTCTTTTTGCTTCTCGCCCTGAAAAATCATGCCCTCTTCAAAGGTCAGCCATCTGGCGAGTTCCCACGCCTCTTCCACGTGTTTGGACGCCGCCGGAATAGCCATCGCAAATCCTCCCGACCATGTGAGCGATTTTCCCCCTTTCGGTCCCGGCGGAAGAATAACGCCGAAATCAAGATCGGGATTGTAACGGGCGATGTCGTCGAGCACCCAGTTGCCGTTAATAACCATGGCCACCTTGCCGGTGATGAAGGGGTCAATCGTCCCGCCGAATCCAGCGGCGTATTCAAACCCGCGCACGTTCATGTATCCGCCGAGGGCGTCATAGGTTTTTTTCATCCATGCAAGCGCCGCCGCATTCTGTGGATTGTTCATGACGCAGCGAAGCCCATCCGGGGAGAGGAACTCGCCGCCGTTCTGCCAGCCGAAAAGAAAGAGCCAGCTGTTCCCAAAGAGCGGCGCAAAGCCGACCTGTTCATAAAGGTTGATCCCTTTTTTAACGGTCATGCGCACGCCCCAATCGGCAAGTTCATCCCAGTCGGCTGGCGGGCGGTCGTAACCGTATTTCTTCAGTATGGAGCGGTTGTAATAAAGGGCGCGGGCGTCTGTGTCCCACGGAATGCCGTAAATCTTGCCGCGGTAGATAGCCTCATCCCAGCAGGCAGGATAAAAATCCTCCGCCCTGATGCCGTCGCGCGCCACGAGGTCATTGAGGGGAAAGAAGGCTCCGCGCGCTGACCAGCCGGAGATGGTAAAGCGGTCCTGAAGGATGAGGTCGGGCGGCGAGCCGGCGGCGACGGCGGTCAGGAGTTTCTGTGGGTCAACGTCCGCTGAGCCTCCCGGCGCGCCCACATGCACCCTGATATTCGGATGCCGCCGCACGAACTCCTTAATCGCCTCATGCGTCCCGCGATACTGGTCATATTCCGGAATCCCCCAGATGGAAAGGGTGATGGTTTTACCATATTCTGCCGATTGTCCTGAGGGAAGTAATGGCTTTCCCAATAACAGTATGGTAAGTATGAGCAGGATTTTCTTGCGCACATTCATTTTCAAAGGCGGTTAGGGATAAATCCTTAAAGTTACAAGTAATATGACGATGGAGATGTAATAATTTCAATAGTAAAATATTCCCCAGACTGTATTCCAAAACATTATTAATATCACATTGAAAAAAGAAGCCGGGATTTTTTTGCAATTCCGGCTTTTTTTTAAATTAAAGCGTCAAATAGTCATCAATTATACATCTCCCAATATTTGGCATCCGAAAGAGGATTTCCCTATAAAAAAAGAAAGGCAGGTGGTCGGTTTTTAATCCGACCGCCTGCCTTAATAAGCTCTAACTGCCACAAACCTCTTACGGGATACTGTAGGAGAGAACTTCAACCTTGCTCAGGACTGTAGTACCGTACTGGGCTGCCTGACCATCAGTGACGTCAAAGAGGAATGTCATGCCGTTCTTGGCTAATTCTGCAGGTGCGCCTGTATAGAGAGTTGGCATACTCTCTTGCCAGAGGTCGTATTCCTTGCCTGCTCCTGTTGTCGGCATCTGGGCAGTATACGCGTTTGAGTCCGCGTCCAGTTCCGCCGACCATGAGCCGCCGACGTTGTTGTTTATCAAGCGCACCTTCCCAAGGCTCTGTCTGTCCGCTGACAGTGTGTAAACTGTGCGATACAGCTTGTTAGCCAGGAAGGTCACGCCAGAGGTACTCCCAATACTCCACTGACCCCAGTTGACATGTCCACTTGCCTCAACAGGTCCGGGAGTCTGAATGGAGACCGAGGTGCTGGCTCCGCCACCGGCAAATGTGACATTCCCGTAGAACGGAGTCCCCGGAGGATTTTCGGTCAGCTTGTAAGATGTCCAGCCGGCAAATCCTGAGGCACCCTGGAAGGACGCAACAGCCGTTCCACCCGACTTGGCAGGAGTGGCGAACCTTTCAACCACCACCGAATCCAGATAGTTCGTACCATCTTCTTCGGCAGCGAAGTCAATAAGTTCCCAACTGAGGGTTACATACAGGATCTCGGGAATCAGGGAGCTAACATCCATAGGACCAAAATAGACGCTGTAAACCTGGGGCGTGCTTGTGGGAGCGGACGGCCCCCTGCCAAGGCGGTTGCCGCCTGCAAAGGCAGCGTTAATGCCATCGGTGCACTGGAGAAGCATACGGATGTTAGGCACCTTGTTCTGGTCTGCCTGTGTCGTGCGGATGGAATACTTCGCACGATAGACCTTGTTAGCCACATAGGACATCGCCGTCGCGGGAGCGCTCCAATAGCTCCAGACGCTCCGGGTGGCATGACCACTGGCACCCACGGAACCACCGGATGTTGTTTGCGTGGCTATGTAGAAGACACCATCAAATGCATTGATGAACTGGCCATCTGTGGGATATAACTTTGTCCAGTCTGCGCTGGGAGCCAAATCCTCATAGACCTTCTCCACACCGCTAAGCTTGTCATTACCATCTACCAGGTTGGCGCGCACAATGAGGGGCTTGGAATTTGCCTTGGTGCCATTGGACGCATAAATCGTGATTATAGTATTGAGTTCGTGACTAGGTGGTGGGATGCTTGGATCAGCATAGGGCGGGTCCGATGTCGTCGGGCTGTCATGGATGTCACGGAAGGTGGCAAGAGAGGTTGCACGCGGTGTGGTACCGCTGTTCGGATAGCCTGTGAGTTCCTTTCCGACATCTTCTGGCTTCAGAGCCTCGGTAGCGTCATTCAAGCTTGCAAGACCATTAATGGTAACGAGATCAGCGCTATCAGCCAGGAATGACCAACGAACATTGGTCGTGCTCTGGTCCTCATCAAGAGGATCCTTGTAGACATACAGGTCGAAATTAAATGCATCGGTGAACCTGAAGAAATTCAGGTCAACCGGCGGGGGACCCGCAAGATTATCCTCGGAGTCACCAATCCAGACCTCCGGGATGTCCCGGATGAGGGGCGCATAGCCATAGCTCACGGTGCTTAAGAGTACTACAGCGACCGTTGCCAGGGTTAGGATTAACCCTTTCTTCATAATATTATTTCCCTCCTTTCCTCACGCTCAGGGTTCCCATCTTCCAAAAGAAGTGGATTAACCTCCAAATATCTCTTGTTGAGTCGCCACCTCCTCTTAAGCGTTCATATCTATTTTTATATTTATTCTAACAACAATAGTAATGTCATATATCAGACTGCTTTATTGTGTCAACTATTTTCTTTCACTTTTTGCAGATTTTATAACGATTTCTCTAAGCCAGAAATTACTATTTTCAGCCCGCTATTTGTCAAGAAAATTCTTACAATTTTCCCCTTTTTTAACCCTTCCAGATTGTGCCCGCGGGCTGAGGATAAGGCTTATTCCCCACGGGTGGTCTCCATCCGGGCACGCAAGAGTTCCGCCTGGGCGCGAATGAATTCAGCGTAAGATTTTTTTGCAAGCGCCCATTCCTCCTCCTGTGGAAAGGTGTGCACAATGCCCTCCCAGATGATTTCGTATGCACGGCTCAAATATTTCGGCGCATCGCCTCCGCCGGTATATTCAAAGATAGCCTTGATGTCCACAGGCTTGAACACCGGAGTGTGACCGGGCGGAATCTCTGTTGCGGCTCCATAAAAGATGATGCCCATCTCTCCCAGCATGTCTAAGTGTTCCCGGACAGCCATAAACACCGTGGCAATGGAATAATCGGCTGTCGAAAACCGCATGACAAGCCTCTTTCCCTCAATCTCACCATAAGGCAGTTCCATAAAAAGGCTCCTCCTTCCTTTGCATTCATATCACTATGAGGATATGGTTTTTTTTCCTCAGCTATTGCAAACACACCTTATTTATTCTTCAGCGCCTCCCAGGAGGCGGTGACATTCCTGATAAAGGCGGATGTGATGGGAAGTCCCGCCTTTTGCGCCGCACCGATGACCGCCCCCACCGCAGGCGCCGCCTTTGGCGCAGTCACCTGAATCCCCGAAATCGCCTTCCTGATAGCATTTTTCAAGACCTTGAAATAGAAGGGATTGTTTTCCACCACACCGCCCACAAGGATGACCTTTGGCATCTTTTTGAATTTTAAACCCTTGAGAACGGTCTTCACAGCCAGAACCAGTTCGGAGACCTCTTCATCAAGAATCTGCATTGCCGCCCTGTCGCGCTTCTCCGCTGCAGATATAATAAAAGGGGCAACAGCAGCCATATCGGTCTTGATGGTTCCCTCCTTGTTCTTACGCGTTGCCCAGAGTATGAGTTCATTGGGGGCTTTTAATCCAAGCATCGTCAGGACGGGCTGGTCAAAGGTGACGGGTTTAATGCGTCCGTCAGATGCCTTCATGATGGCATACAGACCTTTATGCCCGATGCGACAGCCGCTCCCCTCGTCAGCAAACCACTGGCCATAACCTCCAGCGCGCCTGGGCACGCCGTCATCGCCGATTCCATACACGATCGAGCCCGTTCCGGCAATGACGATGATGCCTCTTGGCTCGAGCGCGCCGCCCATCAGCGCAATTGCCATATCACCAATCAGATGGGTCTTTTCAAAAATCCCCACCCTCTGAAGCATGGGATTCAACACATCATAATCGCTGGGGCGTCCGCATCCGGAAAACCCCAGACAGCATGCCTTGAGCCGGGAAAAATCCTTCCCCACAAGGATATCGAGAAGTTCCCGGAGATTCTTCTCCACGGTCTCAATACCAACGGCATGATAGCTGGCGGGTCCGGTCTTCGCCGTTTTCACCACCTTCCCGTCAAGTCTGGTGAGGGCTCCCAACATCTTAGTGCCACCGCCATCCACTCCCAGAAGATACTCCATCTCCAACCTCCTCTTAAAATGGACAATTGACAATTGAAAATTATATTACCCTTAAACCTCTGAAACATCTGAAACTTTTGAAATCAGGTTCATCCCGTATCCACCGCTACTTTCTCTTCCAGATTGTCCCCTGTGGATGGTCTTCGAGAGAGATGCCCATGGTACTCAGACGGTCGCGTATCTCGTCAGCCATTTTGAACTCTTTATTCTCACGAGCCATCCGACGGACATCTATCAAAATCTGCATCAGCCGTTCCTCCTCACCTTTAGCACCTGAGACTGAGACTAAACCTGAGACTTCAGGCGGAGATAGAAAAATCCCACCCGACGCTTTTATAACTGATGCGGGGTCAAGCCCCAGAAGATG
>JAPLSR010000107.1 GCA_026398545.1 Candidatus Sumerlaeota bacterium
TCGCCTTCAATAACAATAGACTTAATGCGGGCGCCGAGCGGGTGATACATGTGCTCTATGGTCTTCACAGTGCCGGTGATTGAGGCGTGAATCGGCGCCGACACGGGCTTATTACTGTCGGCTATCAATTGACCCGTTTTCACCGCATCACCCTTTTTGACGACCGGTTCGCACGGTGTGCCCAGATGTTGACTGAGGGGGAGGATAACCCTTTTGGGAATGCAGAAGCGTTCAATAGGCGAACCGGCAGTTATCTCCTTCATTTCCGCTGGATGCACCCCACCCATATTAAAGGTTTTTAATGTCATGGTTTCACCTGATGTGTAAATTTATTCAAGTCGTAAGAAGACATAAGTTAAAAACAGACATTTTCATTATAGAGCATAGAGAAAAAGTCAAGTTAAAGAAAAAAAATATTGACAAAATATGGAATCTAAACTATTTCTATTATATTAGTAGTATTTAAAAAACATAGGATAGTTAAATTTCCAAATTTTTCGCCAAGTTCGGATTGTTTTAAAAAGGCATTTCCTGATGAAACTCTCCACCAGAAGCAGATACGGAACACGGTTCATGATAGAACTGGCAATACATTATGGGGAGGGTCCGATTGACCTCAAGGATATTGCCCACAGGCAGGATATGCCTGAGAAATACCTTGGCAATCTGATTCTACCTTTGAAGACGGCGGGACTTATCCATTCCACTCGTGGGGCGCATGGCGGTTATGAACTATCATTTCCACCGGCATCCATCAACATGAGCGATATCCTGAGGGCGCTCGAAGGCTCGCTTTCGCTTGCGGAATGTGTGGATGACCCGATGACATGTCCACATTCCGGGGGATGTCCAAGCCGCGATGTCTGGCTTGCTTTGTCAGAAAAGATGGAAGAGACCCTTAAATCCATGAGTCTTAAAGAACTGGCAGAAAGAGAGAATAGTAAAAATCAGTCGGAGTCTGTTTATTACATTTAAAAGGGAAGGTGTTATCATGGCAAGGATAGCGGAAAACCTCATCAAGCTGGTGGGCAATACGCCGCTGGTAAGGCTCAACAAGCTTTCTGCAGGCATACCGGCAACAGTAGTGCTTAAAATGGAGTCCTTCAATCCCGTCTCGAGCGTTAAGGAACGCATCGCAGTGTCCATGATTGAGGATGCCGAGAAGCGGAATCTCATCAATAAGGATACGGTTATTATTGAGCCCACCAGCGGCAATACGGGAATTGGTCTTGCCTTTGTGTGCGCCTGCAAGGGTTATAGTCTGATTCTGACCATGCCGGACACGATGTCTGTTGAGCGCCGCCTCCTCATCAAGGCTTTCGGGGCTAAGGTGGTTCTGACGGAAGGGGCGAAGGGTATGACCGGCGCTGTGGAGAAAGCCAAGGAACTCTGCCGGCAATTCCCCAATTCTTTCATGCCTCAGCAATTCAGCAATCCTGCCAATCCAGCCATCCACAGGGCAACCACGGCGGAGGAAATCTGGAAGGATACAGACGGACAGGTGGATATTATTATAT
>JAPLSR010000044.1 GCA_026398545.1 Candidatus Sumerlaeota bacterium
GATATGGAACCCGGACAAAAGGCGTTTGATACAGCGAGTCTTCCGCCTGTTATCATGAGCAGGGACAAATACTGGAGCCAATATGGGGATATGTTTAAAAAACTCGGATACAAACCCACGCGGGAGTTTCACATCGGGTGGGAAGTCCTTCAGGTGTGCGTGCGGAGAGAATAATAAACCACGGGGGACACCGGGAGCGCGGGGGAAAAGCATGATTCAAAGAATTATCCCTTGATGGCGCCCAGGGTGAGACCTTGGACGATTTGTTTCTGGAAGATGAGGAATATGATAATCATCGGGACGGCGCTGATTGTCGCGCCAGCCATTACAAGCCCGTATTCCACCGTGTGCTGCTGCTGAATTGTCTGCAGTCCCACCTCAAGCGGGAAATACGGCTCATAACCGATGATGACAAATGGCCAGAAGAAACTCTTCCAGATGCCGGTGAATGAGAGTATGCCCCATGCGGCTAAAACGGGTTTCGAAAGGGGCAGAATCACACGCCACCAGATGCCAAGCTCCCCGCATCCGTCTATCCGCGCCGCCTCCTCTAAACTCGCAGGAAGAGTCTGAATGTACTGCCGCATGAGGAAGATTGCCACAGGCGAGCACATCCCTGGCAATATCAGCGCCCAGTGAGAGTTGATAAGCTGGATGCCGGTAATGCCAGGGATGCCATTTGTGATGACGATGAAAAGGGGGATAACAAGCGCCTGATAAGGCACCATGATTGAGGCGATGAAGAGACTGAAGATGAGGTTGCGTCCCCTGAACCGTATCTTTGCCAGCGGATAGGCGGCGAAATTGGCGAGGAGTGATTGGAGAAAGGTGATGAGGAGCGCGAGGTAAATGGTATTGCCGAGCCAGCGGACGAGTTTGCATCGTTTCAGGAAATCCCAGAGATTATCCGCAAGGGGAGGGCGCACGCCGGGGGAGGCAGCCACTGCCGCAACCTGGGAAATCCCCGTTTTCGGAGTCATGGTCGCCTCGATGAGGCTCTTGTAATTATCAAGCGCAAAATTTTTCGGACGCACATCCGGTGGTGTGCTTTGCAGGTAAACTCCCGGTGTGAAGGCGGAGAGAAACATCCAGAGCATCGGGATGAGGAACAAAATGGAAAGCGGTAGCAGGATGGCGTGTGCGGCATTGCGGGAAATGAAGGTGAGAAGCGGAGAGGGTGGAGCTGAATGACGCAAGGCAGTTTTTTTTCGTGCCCGTTGGCGCATTTTTTTGATGGCGGTAAATGGCGCCTGCGCCGCCACCCATATGCCGCTCGCCGCATATTCAATAAGCCTGCTGATACTGTCGATAATTTTTTCAAAGATGGTGGGTGCGCGCGACTCCTCCACGTCGGTGCGGAAAATCCTGAATTGCAGGACGGCGAAGAGTGCGACAATGAGGAGCAATATCAATGATAACGCACCCGCCTGTCCATAATAGCCGTTCACAAAGGCGAGATTGTAAATCTCATAAACAAGGACGGTGGAGGAGCCTGCAGGTCCGCCCGAGGTCAACATGAAAACCAGCTCAAACACCTGGAATGAGCCGATGGTGTTAAGCACGACAAGGTAGAGTGTGATGGGGCGGATAAGCGGCAGGGTCACATGCCACCAGCGCTGAATGGCGTTTGCGCCGTCCACGCGGGCAGATTCCATGCACTCCTGTGGGACGCGTGAAAGTCCGGCAAGATAAATCAGGATATTGCCGCCCGGTCCCCCGCCAATTGCTGCAAGTATCACCGCCCACATCGCCCAGCGCGGGTCTCCCAGCCAGTTTATCTTCGCAACCCCGAACCATGAGAGCACCCAGTTCAGAAGTCCAAAGTTGTAATCATAAAGCCATCTCCATATCATGGAAAAGATGATGGCGGATGTCACAGTGGGCAGGAAAAAGGCACTGCGGTAAAAATTTTTGGCTCGTTCGCTCACTGAGTGGATGAGCGTGGCAAGAATCAGCGAGGCGAGGATGTTAATCGGGACGAAAATGACAGTGAACAGGAGGGTATTTTTAAAGGCGCGAACCACGCGGTCGCGCATGAGGACGTTGCCGAAGATGTCGCGGAAATTATTCAGTCCGACCCACGGACTGCCCAGAAATCCCTTTGCCGGGGTGTAATTCTTGAAGGCGAGCAGCAAAGCGAGCACCATGGGAATGACGGCGAAGACGAAGAATAGAATGAGCACCGGCGCGAGAAATGTCCATGCCCAGACCTGCCTGTTTGTGCGCTCCTTCATGAGAACGGGTCCTGCTGATTGTCATGAATTATTGCACCCAAACATAAAAACAGAATGGAACGCAACCAAAAATTCCGTGCGTTGTGAGATGTCGCACTTCACTTGACAGCGCCTGCTGGGTGAGATGATAAGTATTTTTAGAATGATGTCTGAGTCACGACAGCGGTTGTGGATGTGGGGTGTCCTGTGGGTGGCTTTCTTGCTGCCCGCATTTTCGTTGCCCGCGGGCGTGCTTGTGCAACTGGAATCCGCAAGACCGGATAAAGGCGCCGCCACACGCGCATGGATGCGCAAGGCGGGAGCAAGGCATGTCCGCTCATTCCCGAATATCGGATGGGAATTCTGGGAAGCCCCGAACGCATTATCTGATTCCGCCTTTGCGGAGTCGCTCTCAAAACACCCGGGCGTAAAACATGCCTGTCTGCCCACGCGCATAAAACTCTTCTCCACCTTCCCCGATGACCCGGATTTTTCTTACTGGCAGTGGGCGCTTTACTCACCAAACAAGCCGGATTATGACATTGACGCCCCTGAGGCATGGGACGTAACCACCGGCTCGGCGCAACTCATCGTCGCCGTCATTGACACTGGAATTGACCCCACGCACGCAGACCTTGCGCTGAACATCTGGCACAACCCCGATGAAATCCCGGATAACGGCAAAGATGATGACGGGAATGGATTTGTCGATGATGACATGGGATGGGATTTTGTGAACCACACAAATCTGCCCTATGATGACCTCGGTCACGGGACCCACGTCTCCGGCATCATCGGAGCGGTGGGGAACAATGGCATTGGCATCTGCGGCGTCAACTGGCGGACCTCCATCCTCACGCTCAAGGTTTTTGAACAATCTGAAACCACGGATGATGTCATCATCGCCGCTTTTGACTATGTGCTCGGAATGAAGCGGAATGTGGCTGTCATCAATGCAAGCTGGGGAGGCACAACATTCTCCCTCCCCATATACGATGCCATTGCGGAATGCGGGAGGCGCGGCATTCTTGTCTGCGTCGCCGCGGGCAATGTGAAGATCAGCACCGCCGACCACCCCATCTATCCCGGCGCCTGTGACCTGCCGAATATCATCACCGTTGCGGGTTCCAATATGTATGGATATAAATATGACTCAACCAGCTTCGGACCGCTGGTTCATGTGTGCGCCCCGGGGGATAATATTCAGAGCACCCTGCCAGCGCCCCTTCTCTATGGACGCCTGAGCGGCACCTCCATGGCGGCGCCCCATGTCTCCGGCGCGGCGCTCCTGCTTTTATCCGTCCAGCCGTCGCTGACGCCCGAGGCGTTGCGCAACCGCATCATGGGCAGTTCAAAGCCCATTCCCACCCTTCAGGACATCTCTCTTTCCCAGGGGCTGATAAACCTCCCCGCCCTCTTTACCGTTGATTCTGAAGCGCCCGCGGCAATTACAGACCTCGCAGTTACCGGTGCAGGCATCACCACGGCAACGCTGGAATTTTCACTGCCGCACGATGAGCCGCCGGATGAGCCGGTGAGCATTGTTGAATTGCGATGCGCCGCATTTCCCATAACGGCGCAAAACTGGTGGCAGACAAGGCGCATCCCCGCGCTCATCCTGAGAGGAATCCCGGGCGAGCGCCGCACAGCCTCTGTGGAGGGACTTTTTCCCGATACTCTTTACCACTTTGCCGCGCGCTCCATTGATGAGGGGGGAAATGTCTCAGCAATGTCCAATGATGCCACGACGCGCACGGTGTCTGCTCGCACGGTGTATCATGAGGGTTTTGAAAATGGCGCGCCCGGTTGGGAAATTGGCGAGATGTGGGACATTGCAACCTCGCCGAGCCTTGCGTCGGGTGGCGTCCATTTTCTCTTCCATCCGGAGGTGAACCCACCCTATCCAACGCCGGATGTGGCAACATCCCCCTGGCTTGACCTCACAACGAGCCACGCGCCATATCTGACCTTCTCTAATCTATACGAGTATTACGGATTTCAGCGGCTGACGAATGCGGGGATTGTGGAGGTATTGTCAGAGGGAGATGAGGAATGGCATGAGGTTGCGCGCTTTGAAATGTATTACACCCCGTGGAAGAGAGAGACCGTCTCGCTTGGCGCATGGATTGGACAGCGAATCCGAATACGGTTCCGTTTTTTCCACGTATTCGACCCCACGGAAGAACTGAGAGAGACCGGCTGGTTAATTGACGAATTCAGGATTCTCGAGGCAGGAGCGTCTTCAACGCCAGATTTCTTTTTTAAATACACATTTGATAATCCCAGCGATGAAGGTTGGAAGCCTTTCCCAATACTAGGTGGAACTTACATCAACGATCCTCTTGGAGCCTTTTATATTGCCAATACAACAACGTCAATTCTCTCCACCGTTGGAATTTTAGACTCCGGCACTCCTGACAATGTTTATGGTCGGTGGGAGTTGAATACAAATTCGCCCATATCGCCCTGCGAGGAGAATTATCTATATTGTGCCCGATACTGGCTCCGCACCACTCAAACTGATAAAAATAAGGTGCCGCAGGTCAGGATGCAATGGAACAATTATCCTCCTCTGACTTTTGCATTATTTCATGTGGACAGAGGACCCAATGCCATAGGAACTATTTCCGCCCCTTATGATTCATACTATTATAAATCTTTAACAGATAGTTGCGCAGGTCAAAATTACCTCATATATTTCGATCTTGTCGATTTTACACCAGAACAATCTGGAGATATATATTGCGATGAAATCGAAGTGACCCGTCAAACACCACCCACCGCCGGTGGAATACTTGTCTGGGAACAGGATTCGGATGATGACTTCAAAACCTGGACCACTTTTAATGCGCAAGGAATATTTGATAATGTAACCAGTGGAACAGGCAATGGCTCAATTTGGTTGGAATCGCCTGGCTCATTGGGTGCAAAGCCACTTTATTACGGCGGTTGGAGCTCGCCATACGAGGAGACAAGCCCAAATTTCCAATCGGGTTATCTGTATAAGACAATTTTCACATTACATAGCGAATCAGATGATGCTCAAAAACATCTACCCATGATTCGACTCCGACTTTCCAATAAAACATCCGACTGGATAGGAATGATATGTGTTCGCCAGGATGAGGGTACATATGGACACATGCCTTCGCCCTCTGGAACTGAGTATTATCTCTATATGCCATCACCTCCCAATCTATCGGGAATTCCCGGAGACAAAAGCGATTCTATGGTCATCAATTTTGATATTGTTGCCAGCTCGGAAAATGAATATGGGCGGGTCTATCTTGATCATGTGCAAGTCTGGAAATATCCCTTGCAATAAGGTAATTAGAAGCCATCTCATAAATACCTCAGGAGGATTATAATACAACCAAGATGTAAAAACCCAATGAAGTTTTCAACGTGACATTCATATCTGGTCACGATGCGTCTGAAGTTTTGCAACCATGCAAATAGACGTTCGATCTTCCATCTTCGGCGATATCTCCGCAAGACCCGCCCATCTTGGAACTATAGAGGGTCAGAACCCTATAAAAATATATAAAATTTCAGTGAACACCAGTGTTCCATAGTGCCACATCCCCTTCAACTCTTGGATAAGAAACAATATAATTTCTACGTTTGATTTGGCGGGAAGTCAACAACAACTCAATCTATTTTCTCACCAGTAAAATATTATTTCATTGTCTTTGACAGGCGCATGTCGCTTCGAAGTATCTCGTTGACAACGGAAGATATATCGCTTTCCCGCTTGCTTGCAATACTCTCAATGAATGCGAGAACTTCCTGGTCAAGGTAAATTGGCAGATTCAGTTTGACATCCGGTTTGTAGAACTTGCCCCGCACGCCCCCGGAAAAATCATATTCTTTTTTCATAGACTATTCCTCATACTGATTGATTTCTCGTTTTGATGCCTTTCGGCATGAAATGATGCGGATTGTTGCCAATGCCTCTGTCTCCTTTTGATATGTGTGGCAGACCACCAGTAATCTTCCCGCGCTGGAAATCCCCAATGTGAGCCATCTGTCCTCCGCCTCACTATGTTCCGTGTCATAAATTGAAAGTGCGCGAGGGTCGAGAAAAACTGTTGCCGCCTCCTCGAAGGACACTTTATGTTTGGTTCGATTCTCTCTCGCCTTATCAGTATCCCATTCAAAATCATATCGCATCAAACTGGAACTCAGTTATAATCGCGACCTGTAATAAACTTTATTTCTCGTAAAAACGAACGTTTCTTTTTAAGAATGCGATGCTATGAAAGTCAAGGAAGAATAGTAGAGCTGGAGGTATCAAATGTGGCAAACAGGCATTGGAACAGACCCTCCGATCTTCTACCCCTCTGACCTTCTGTTGGTAATATGGCTTAGTTCCGGGATGGAGATTCGGCGATGATGGCTACACCGCCGGTCCCGATGAATGTCTTTCCAATCTCCGCCTGCGTCCAGAGGCGCGGGCCCTTTTTCCCATCTGTGTTATAAGGGTCTTCGACCCAGACACGACCGTCTTCTGTCAGCCCGGAAATAACAAGCACATGCGCCTCCACTTCAGGATAAGGAGCCGATTGTAACTCGCCCTTTTTGGCGCGGATGCTCATGATGATGGGAATCCCGCGGGCTATGTAGGATTTAATCTCCTCAAAAGAACGTATTTGCGTTACGTATGCTCGAAACCCAAAACTGTAAAGTGTCTGAGCCGACCGGGGCCAGCCACCCCAGATCTCGTATTCCGGATCTAAATTCAAATCGCAGATTTCCTTTTCAGCCCGATTGATTCCATAATAGCCCAATACCATCCGCACAGAAGTGGGACAGCAGATAGAATACCGCATAGCTTCGGGAATATCCTTTTCAGGAGTCAGTTGCGAATAATATGGCATGTCCAATTTTCTCGCCCATCCTCCGGGCGCCGTTTTTTCCTC
>JAPLSR010000156.1 GCA_026398545.1 Candidatus Sumerlaeota bacterium
TTAGCACCGAGTCATTTCTCTCCGCCGCATCATTCCAGGAGACCACACGTGTCCTTACCGATGCGGCAATCCGCGGACGCCGCGATTACCTGCGCGGGTTGAAGGAAAATGTCATCATGGGTCTTCTGATACCTGCAGGAACAGGCATCCCTAAATATCGCAACATCCAGGTGGAACCGCTGGAGGATGAACAGGAAAAACAGCTCACCCAGGCAGGACAAGAGAAAAATACAAAGGACGCCGCGGCAAATTAGACATTAACAAAATGAATTCACCTATCGTGAGATATATCCCCCGGATAACTCATACTTTAAATAACCAATAATCGACCATCTGAATCTCTTCACACACTTAAGGGACATCATTCCAGATGACTGAATGTTCATTCTTGACGGCGGGTGAAAAGACACCTATATTTGATTTGTATTTTTAAATAAGCTCTTATGGATAGAGAAAAAATCTTTTTCGTGGGATTGGGGAATATATGGATACCGCCATCAGCGAAATTATGAACCAGATGGAGGAGCTGGCAAGCAAGGCGAGACTTGAAATGGACCGCCTTACACGGGAACTTGCCAAGCTGGAAAATCTCCGGGAGGACCTCGTAACGCGCCTGTCTGATGAGGGGAATAATGAACATGTCCGTCGCCAACTGATTGAAACGGATGAAAAGATTACCATATTAAAAAAGACCCGACAGGATATCCAGGATATGGCTACAGCAAGAATCCGCGAATTGCGAACCTCCGCTGAAAAATTACGGGACCAGAAGGTCGAGAAGCTGAAAAGGAGATATGAAAAAATCGCCGAGGAACGGGACGCCCTTCGGGATGAAATCATACCGGAGGCGGAACAAGAATTGAGGGAACATCTGGAAAACAAGAAAAAATACGATGGTCAGCTCCTCACCATCACTAATGAAATCAACACCCTCAACCGACTGGATATCCCGACACCCAATCTGGGATAGGTTACCCCTTATAACTGTAAGGCATTGAATTTTGCGCCTTCAAAACACTTAACTCTGCAGGAAACATGACCCTTTAAATGAAGCACGAAATGCCTGAGCGCAGGGACAAGACTTATGGGAATTGTGAAGGATAAAAGTAAGATATGCCGCAACTGGAACCTGTATGTCATCACAGACCTTTCCATGGCATTGCCTCGCACCTATTCCCAGATTATCCATGAAGTTCTCCTCGGCGGTGCCAACGTCATCCAGCTGCGGGATAAAACCACACCTTTTGAAAAACTGATTGATATTTCCCGAAAATTCCGACCGCTCTTTGATGAATTCGGCGCCACCTTCATCGTGAACGACAATCCCTATCTTGCAAAAGAGGTCAATGCAGATGGTGTCCATCTTGGTCAGGAGGATACGCCGGTGGACATTGCGCGGGAGATTGTCGGGGATGAGTGCATCATTGGACTCTCAACCCACTCCAGAACCCAGGTGCTCAAGGCAATGCTCCAGGATGTTGATTACATCGGTCTCGGCCCGATATACCCCACCGCCACAAAATCCCAGCCTTATAAACCGCTCGGCCTTGAAATGGTTGCCTGGGGAGCGAGGGAGGTCCGCATTCCATTTATACCCATCGGTGGAATTACGTCACAAAACATCTGTGATGTTATCAGGGTGGGCAAGACAACCCCCGCGGTTGTCTCTGCAGTCATGAAGGCGCCCAACCTCATGGAGGCAACGCGCAACCTGATAGGCATCATCAGCGAAACAAGGCGGGAGATGTCATGACACAACTCACACAAGCCCGACAGGGCATCATTACTCCGGAGATGGAGGAGGTCTCGCAGGGGGAAAAGGTTCTTCCCGAAACCCTGAGAGAACGGATTGCCGCGGGCACCGTTGTCATCCCGAAAAATATCCGGCATACCAATTGCCGCCCCAAAGGCATCGGGCTCGGTCTGCGCACCAAGGTCAACACAAATATCGGCACATCGCAAGAACATTGCAACGTGACTGAGGAGATAGAAAAACTCAACGTTGCCCTTGAGGCAGGAACGGACACTGTGATGGACCTCTCCACCGGCGGCAATCTGGACTCAATCCGCAAGATACTTATTGAACGCTGTCCGGTTCCGTTCGGAACGGTTCCCATTTATCAATGCGTTGTGGAACTTCTGCAGGAGGGCAAAGCCATCAAAGACCTTGATGAGGCGCATATCCTTGACACTGTGAGGCGCCATGCGGATTCCGGTGTGGATTTTATCACAATTCATTGCGGTCTGACGAAGCGGGCTGTGGATAAAATGCGGCACAAGACGCGCATCATGGACGTGGTCAGCCGTGGCGGCGCCTTCATTGTCAACTGGATTCGCATCCATAACCGCGAAAATCCATTTTACACCTCCTATGACAAACTTATTGAGATTGCCCTTGAATATGACATCACATTCAGTCTTGGGGATGGTTTGCGACCAGGCTGCCTCCATGACGCAACTGACTCATTGCAACTTGACGAGCTGGTTGTTCTCGGGGAACTCCGCGACCAGGCAGTTGAGGCAGGGGTGCAGGTCATGATTGAAGGACCGGGGCACATTCCCCTGACCCAGATTCTGGCAAATGTTCAACTGGAAAAAAGTATTTGCAAAAACGCCCCGTTTTATGTCCTGGGACCCCTGGTCACTGATGTGGCACCCGGTTATGACCATATCTCTGGAGCCATTGGCGGAGCAATCGCAGCCGCCAGCGGCGCTGATTTCCTCTGTTTCCTGACACCTTCAGAACATCTGCGGCTCCCCACAGTGGAAGACACGCGGGAGGGTGTTGTTGCCACGAGGCTCGCTGCCCATGCGGGAGATATTGCAAAAGGTATCCCCGGCGCAAGTGACTGGGATGACGCCATGAGTCGCGCACGGGAAAGTCGGGACTGGGAACGAATGTTCGCCCTCGCCCTCGACCCAAAGCGCGCCCGGGAATACCGCACATCGTCTCCAACCAAATCCCAGGATGTCTGCACCATGTGCGGCGACCTCTGCTCCATGAAACAGGTGAAAAAGAATGAGTAATTACCTTTGTAAAATGAATAATGGAATAACGAATTCGGAAATCCTTGCATCTTGAAATTTAAACCTTGAACCATGATTTTATACATCATAACGGCATTAGCCATCGGCGGACTTGCCATCCTATCACATTTTCAACCACACCTTGCACCTCCCGCCGCCGGATTCGCCTCCGCCCTGCTCGTCAACCTGGGCAGGAGGACAACTTTCAAAAACGCCGACATCCTTGGCGCCTTACTATCCGGCGCAATTGTGCTTTTTGACCGTTTCAACTGGGTTTCTCTCGTGTTTCTACCCTCCCTCGTAATCGGATGCGCGTGGTTGCGCCTGCCGCAAAAAAAACTCGGTTCGGATGACCGGATTTATCTTCCCGCCCTGTCTTTTGCGTGCGTCACCCTTATCCTATGTGGACTGAGGTCATTACTTTTAAGAACCGCCGGTGATATTTCCAGCCTGACAGGTTTTGCAACCGTCTCCACCTGGATGGCTCAGACATTAGAAGACGGCGCCTCCCAGCTGTCAGGTGAGACCCAGAAAGACTTTCTTGCCCTGGTTGCCAACCTGAAGGAGGTCTTTCCCTATTATTACATCGGGGGACAGATTATCTCATTCACCTTTATGATGAATTTTGTCATGCGTCTCCAGCGAATTCGGGACGAACCTGTCCGACCGCTCATATTTTTTAAAATTAAAGAACCATACGTTTTCTTATTGATTTTTGCAATGGGGGCGGAAATATTCAGATACCTTTTGGAACGCAGGGAATTATTGTATATTTCAAGGCCGCTTTTTGTATTTATTGGAACGACATATTTCTTAGCCGGATTGGCTGTTGTGGGATTCATGATTATCTCAAGCCGGGCGCGTCCCAAAACGCTCCTTTCGCGCTGGCTTGTCATCTTTCTGGTCATGATACTTTTGATGAAGCCCATTGTGGGTGCGGCAATCGGACTTCTTGATATCTGGTTCGATTTCAGAAAACTTAAACTCATTAAGGAAGGAGATATTGCATGAAGGTGATTTTGTTTGAAGATGTCCCGCGACTGGGAACTGTTGGAAATGTGGTGAACGTGGCTCCCGGATATTTCAGAAATTACCTCGCCCCGCGCCGCCTTGCCGTGGAGGCAACTCCGGAAAACACGAAGGTTCTGGAGCATCGCAAAAAGACCATCTCCAAGGTGCAGACGAAAGAGAAGTCGGAGGCGGAGGCGCTTGCCGCCACATTCTCCACCATCTCAATCAAAGTCTATCTCAAGGCGGGGGAAAATGACCGCCTGTTCGGGTCAGTCACAACGGCTGAACTTGTGGAAAAACTTAAAGAGGCGGGATATGAGGTGGACAAAAAAAAGATTCATCTCCCGGAACCCATCAAGGCGCTTGGCGAATTCCCCGTTGAAATCAAGTTGCATCCGGAAGTCACAGCCCAACTCAAGGTTATAGTGGAAAAGGCGGAGTAAAGCCTTTCTTTGCGACGGATTTGAATAATAATTGCCCGATTTCCGTCATGTTGGTAATTTTTCGCATTCTGAGGATTGAACATTTCCATGGCTATTATAGATAAAAACAGCGAGACCCGCGCCCAGCCGCAAAGCCTTGAGGCAGAGGCATGTACCCTGGGAGCAATCCTCATGGACAATAAGAATATCACCCTCGTGGCTGACAGATTGAAAGTGGCGCATTTTTACAGCCCTGCAAACCGTCTGCTCTATGAAACCATGGTCTCATTGTTTGAGAAAAATAAGGCAATTGACCTGACCACCCTCATCAACGAACTCACTGTCATCAACATACTGGAAAAAGCGGGTGGAACGGGCTATATCGCCACCCTCGAAGACCGCGTTATCTATCCCACAAACATCCTGCATTATGCACAAATAGTCATCGATAAGGCGCAGAAAAGGGAACTCATCAATTCCGCATATCAAATTCTCGAATCCTCATACAATGAGGAGATGGATGCCTCCGAACTCATAACATATTCGGAAAAACTGATATTTGACCTCTCCCAATCCGATATCGCTCATGATTTTGTCTCTATCAAGGACATGATGACCCCGACGCTGGAGGATATCCAGCGCCGCTATAGTGACAAGCATGAAGTTACGGGCCTCAAAACACATTATTATGAACTGGATAATCTGACCTCGGGTCTGCAGCGTTCCGAACTCATCATACTGGCGGCACGCCCATCGAAGGGAAAAACCTCCCTCGCCTTGAATATCGCCCTCAATGTGGCAGTGCATAGCGGTCTTCCGGTCGGCATCTTCAGCCTTGAAATGTCCTCACAGCTGATAAACCACCGTCTCCTTTCCACACTTGCCAGAGTTCCCATGCAACACATCCGCTCAGGATTTCTGACACATGAGGACATGAACCGGATTTCAGAATACAGCGAACTGCTTTCCAGGTCGGAGATTTTCATTGATGACTCGCCGGGTATGACCATGCTTGAGCTGCGCGCCAAGGCACGCCGCCTCAAGTCTCGGGTGGAAAACCTGTCCCTGATAATCGTGGATTATATACAGCTGATGCACTCTGGCGGAAAGGTGGAGAACCGTCAGCAGGAAGTAGCCCAGATTTCGCGCTCCTTGAAGGCGCTGGCGCGTGAACTCGAGGTGCCTCTGCTCGCCATCTCGCAACTCTCACGCCTGATTGAGCATCGTAGCGGTCAGGAAAAGAAACCGATACTCTCAGACCTGCGGGAATCCGGCGCCATTGAACAGGATGCCGACCTTGTGCTCTTCATCCATCCGGAGGAAGAGGAGGAGGAAGAAGAAGAGGAAGAAAAGAGCGAGGGAGAGGAGGAAAAGGAAACACGGCGCAACAAACCACCACGGGTCACTGAAATCATCATCGGCAAACAACGCAATGGACCACTCGGTACCCGGAAACTCCTCTTTTTCCCGGAATGCACCCTCTTCATGAATCCTCCCAAAAGGATGCGGGAGAGACCTTCATGATATGGTGGGGGCATTCAATGCTCACATGCGGGATGCCATCAACTAAATAACGAGGCAGATTGAGTATGACAGAAAAAAAGCGCATTGCCCTGTATCCCGGCTCATTTGACGGTCTGACCTATGGACATATTGACATCATAAAACGGGCAAGTCTCCTTTTTGGCCTTTTGATTATCGGTGTGGCGCACAATCCACAGAAAAAACCCTGCTTCTCCGTGAAAGA
>JAPLSR010000238.1 GCA_026398545.1 Candidatus Sumerlaeota bacterium
ATTTATTAACGCCGATTTCAATTATCTCTGGTTTGATGCCCGCGGACACGGATTCAGCGTGAAGGGGCAAATAGTGATTGAGAACAGAAAAGCCACAATTCTGGACGACGCCGGCTCCTGGAAGTATTTCGCTCCCACCGGCGAGAATAATGAATGGAACAAGATGACTGATGACCTGGGACTGATTATTGAAAATCTCAAGAAGACCAAAGAGGACATTTTTGACCCGAAGCAGGTTGTCCTTGTCGGGGCAGACATCGGCGCCAATACGGCTTTGAAATATGCCGCAAAAAACAAGGAGATTAAGGCGATTGTGCTCCTTTCGCCCGGACTCAATTATTACGACATCAAAACCGAGCCTCCCGCTAATGAATGGGACGGACGTCCCTGCCTGATTGTCTGCGCCAGGGGCGATAAGGAGTCCTATGAGGCTTCAAGGCAATTGAAGGCGCTCATGGACAAAAGCGCGCCCGACGATAAAACGAAAATCAAACTTGAAATGGTCGAGGGCAATGCCCACGGAACCGACATGCTCGGCGGCGAACTCGATAAAAAAATAGTAAACTGGATCAGGGAGACGATGAAAAACTAAACGTATGAACTGTGAAAATGTTTAATTGCTCATCCCCTTTGTATAATATCCCGCCAGGTTTTTCCGGCGATTTTCATAAAAAATCCTTAAGATTGCCCGGGTGATTGCGAGAAATACTTGCCAGCAGGTTTCGCAATGCCTATGAATCTTTTTACTCCGGAGTTGAAACATGGGAAAAGTAAGCATTGTCAAAACGACTCAAGGTATAAAGAAAGGTCTTACTCATGCCCTCGATTTGATTGGGGGACTGGGGCATTATATAAAGAAGAATGATAAGGTTCTTTTAAAGCCAAATCTCAACGGGGTCGAAGGATGCACCAACAGGGAACTTGTGGAATCGCTTATCCAATTGCTTTTCGACCTGAATGTTCAAGAGGTATTCATGGCAGAAGCCACCTTTGGCGATAGCCGCATGACGAATATGTTTTTCGAAAAGACCGGTTATGCCGAACTGGCTGAGAAATATGGCATTTCTCTTTTTAATCTGAATGAGTCTGAGGCGGTTGAAGTTGAGGTGAAGAATCCGCTCATATTGGATAAACTTCGCATCGCAAGGGAGGTCTATGAAGCGGATAAGATAATCAACCTGCCCAACATGAAGGTTCATTATGCGACGGGTATTACTCTTGCCTTGAAGAACCTGAAGGGTTTGTTGGTGGGTGATGAAAAGAGGCATTTCCATGAGGTTGGACTGGATAAAGCCATCGTTGACCTGAACAACACTATCAAGCCGCATTTGAATATTGTGGATTGCATATCATGTATGGAGGGGATGGGACCACGAGGTGGAGATATTGTAAATTTGAATCTTCTCATGACGGGCGAAAGCCCTGCGGAGGTTGATTATATCGGAAGCCTTATAATGGGGTACTCCCTCGATGAGGTCAGGCACCTTAAATACTGCATTGACGTAAATAACATAGACCCTGGCAGGATAGAGGTCGTTGGAGAAAAGATAGAAGATGTCCGATATACCTTTAAGAAGGTTGTGTTGGGAAACATCATTCCCGGGAAGTTCAGAATCCATGAAAAAAATGCCTGCAGTTCCTGTATGAACGCCTTTTTGCTCTCCTGCAGTTTTCTTGAGGGAGGTTTGGCAGACTATGCCGATGTTTATCTGGGGTCATTGATGGATGAAAAAGAGGCGACCGGCGACCTCAAAATAGCCTTTGGGAATTGTTGTCCAGATGACAAACGATTCAACATTCGAATCAAGGGATGTCCGCCTTACCCATTTGTGCTGAAAGAGCATTTGCGGGAGAAATTACAAAAGAAGTCGGGAGACCTTGAGAAGTAGAAATTAGCGCAATGCCTCGTCTGATGCAAACAGGTGAAGGTTTTTCAATTAATCGGGATGTAATCGAGGTCGAAGCCGAAATATCGCGGGCACAGTGATTGCAAAATCTTTTTCTCCTTCAGGACGGGCTGGCAGGGGAAGGCGTATATTTCCATGGGCATCCCTTCCCCGATATCGCAATTCCGCGCCGGTTTTACAGTCTCCGGGTTGATGCAACAGATAATATCAGGGCTTGAGACAACGCAGTTATCATTTTTCCAGAGGATGTGATTTTCATTTTTAAAGAATATCCGGGCGAACCCGCCGTCATCCCCCTTTATCGTTGTGAATCCGATATAATAGTTATCCTCCTCGCTCACCTTTTTCTCAACCACTCTGCCTTTGAAGATACATCGCCCGCCTTCGCTTTCCATTGCGGCGCTGAGAGGCATTTCCCTCTCTCTCGCAGAGCGCAATAATTTTCCGAGATGAAATGCACGGCTGACCGTTCCTCTGATGAGGAGGCGCTTCAATTGTTTCCCCGTGACTGCGAATCCCGCCATGCCGGTTGAGCCAAATGCGACGCGGCTGAGATGTTTCCCGATTCGCTCCGCCAGTTTGATGTTAATCGCCTCTTTTATGATGGTGACGTTTCCGAATTTGTCCACGCTTGTGCCGGGGCAGAAGGGGACGTCCTCCAGTGAGAGGGTTGTCTGAAAGATTTCCGGTATTGACCTTCCTGCGAAATCACCGTCTATTATGGTTTTATCCAGTTTTTTCGCGACTGCGATGGGGACGGGCATATTGGAACCGCCCACCTCTATGGGGACAACCACATCCGCCTTTTTGCCGGTATAATTTTCCCATTCAAGAACGGCATTCATAAGATTTAAGGGGCATCTTATCTCGCTCAACCCTGCCTCATCGCGCTGTTTTGCCCTTTCGGGCGTCATGGGGGCGGAGGAGCCCATGAGAAATGTGCAGACGGCGCATGCGTTGTCATCAATACGCTCGACATCAATCCAATAGATGGCGCCTTTTTCTTCGAGGGCGCTCTTCAAGGCGCGAAACCCCTCCTCCGGATTCCCGCCACCGCCCACACCGAACAGGGCGCAGCCGTCAATGAAATCTTCCACCTCTCTAACATTTTCTATTTTCATTGCGGTCGCCTCCGCATAAAAATTATTTGATATTAATATATGAGTTTGTATTTTCCCATCTCATGGGAATCAAGGAGAAATCGCAACGGGTATGATTAAGTAGAGGTTGTTTTTTACTTGACCCATGGGGTTGCTTCACGGGTAATGACATTCAGAGTGATGGAGAGGAGGGTGTAAGGCGAGATGGAGAAGGCAGGGAAGCGATTTGACTGGAGCGTGCCGCTGGCATTGGGTTCGCTCTGGGGCTTATCCGAGGCGGCAATGGGGATGTATCTCCGCGGTGGATGCGCCCGATTTCTGACAGGTTCCTTAATGACCGGTGCGGCAATATTATTCCTTGCGATGTCATTCGCATCAAACCGCAGGATTGCGGGACTTCTTCTCATGCTTGGCGTTGCGAGCGTCTTCAAGCTCATTGACGCCGCCCTTCTCAGGCTGCCCGTCACACACGGCGCCATAGGCAATCCCGTCTTCGCCTTTTACACAGAAGTCCTGACTTTTATCTTCTTTCTTAAGGTGCTGGATGCGCATCTTCAGGGAAAGGTGTACGGACGCGCCATCCTTGGAGGATTTTCTGCCCTTGTGGCGGCAAACCTGTTTCCGCTTGTGAAATTCGTCACCGGCATTCCGGCATGTGTTTACCCTGGAACGAATTATCCGCTTTCACTATATTTTATGTCTGTGGCGGTCGGGCTTTCCGCCCTGACATGTCCCCTCGGCATGCTGGCGGGTGAGAAACTTGCCCGCGTCGCCGTGGATGATGTTATACCGGAGCGGTCGCACCGCCTTGTTCCGGTAATGATTCGCCTTGTGCCGGTTGCGGCTTTTGTCATGATAATTCTTCTGCGCCTTGGATGAGGATTGACTCACTGAGCCGCCCGTGAACCGTCTATTTCCGTATCATGCCACTTGATTATTTCACTATTTTTTATGCTGGAGTTCTAAGAGTTTTTTTCTGACTTCCTGTGCGTGTTTCTCCACTTTCACATTTTCCCATTTATAGACGATGGTGCCGCCCGGATTAATGATGAAGGTGGTGCTTACAACGCCAAATTTTTCATCGCCGCCGAGTTTTTTCAGCCGCCAGACGCCGTAGTCCTTGCAAGTTTTTGCCTCGCGGTCGCTCAGGAGGAGGACTTTCAGGTTGTGTTTGTGCGCAAAGGTGAAATGGCTGTGGACGGAGTCGGTGCTGATGCCGACGACCACGGCATTCAGACGGTCAAACTCATCGAGGCTTTTTGAGAAATCAACCGCCTCGATGGTGCAGGTGGTGGTGTTATCCTTCGGGTAGAAATAGAGGACGACCCATCTGCCGAAGAAGTTGCTCAGGTAAACACTTTGAGCGTTCAAGTCCGGCAGGCAGAAATCCGGAGCCTTTTCACCAACATTCATCTGTAAGTCCCGCCATTATTTAATATGATGGAAATAATATAAATTTGTGTCACTTTTTTTATTGTGTGTCAATCAATTCTTGAAGTTTTTCCACAACAGATTCTTTCTGAGAGAGGCAAGTTAAAATTCAAGGATTGACATCCTTATCTTGCAAATGTTACTAATCGAAGTGCTAAATAGATTAATTAATGATATTAAAAAGGATGAGCAGGATATTCAGGATTATTATATTAAATCCTGTTTATCCTGAATATCCCTGTTAAACTATTTATCGCTCCCATTAGTAATTTTGCGGAAAATTTCTTGAAATTCGGTGAGGAGATAATAGAATGGCTGAAATCCCGGTTCAAATCATAGATACAATAAAAAGATTCAAGGAAAGAATCAGGTCAGAACTTTCGGTTAAAAAAGTGATACTTTTTGGGTCTTATGCCAATGGGAACTTTTCTCATGAAAGTGATATTGATGTCTGTGTGATTGCTGGAAATGTTACGAATAATTACCATGCGATGCTTAAAATTGCGCCAAGAGCTGTTGAGGTTGATACACGCATAGAACCGGTTGTTTTTTCTAACGAAGAATTTGAAGAGACACAATCTTTCGGTTTGCTCAGAGTAATCAAATCGCATGGATTGGAAATCAAATAGATGATTCATCCCCAATTTTCCTTATATCATCGTCTAATAAATTCTTGAATCATACAAGGGGCTGTTTGGAATTTTGCTTTACAGTTCGCCCCCCCAAATTGTAATAATTTTTTGAATTGAAATGAAAAGCGAGGTGAACAGGATGTGCGCTAAAATGACATGTGTGTTTCTGGTGCTGTTTATTCTCATGGCGGCGGGAACAGGCGGGACGGAAAAGGCAACGCCGACACCAGTCCCGCGTTTGCCACAGAAGGTGAAAATTTTTACGCTTGATGAGTTTTACCTTGAGGGTGAATACGTGAAACCCGCGTCCCCCGATAAACCTGTTGTGGTCATGCTGCATCAGCTGGGCAGGACAAGGTCAACATGGACGCGGTTCAAAAATAAACTTCAGGAGGTCGGTTATGGCACTCTGGACTATGATGCCCGTGGTCACGGCAGAAGTGTGATTCGCAAAGGTAAGAGGGCTACGTATGAGATGTTCGCTTCAACGGGACAATATAATGATTGGAACATGATGAGCAATGACCTGAGACAGGTGGTGGGCGTGCTGAAGGACATATATAAGGTGGAGACGAAAAGGGTTATTATTATTGGCGCCAGCATTGGAGCCAATGTCACCCTGAAACTTGCGGCAAAGAATAAAGATGTGAAGGGGATAATACTGCTCTCACCGGGGCTCAATTATCATGATGTCACGAGCGAGCCTCCCGCAAAGGAGTGGGATGGGCGTCCCTGCTTCATCGCATGCGCAAAGGGCGATGCGTATTCATATGAATCCTGCCAGAAATTGAAAGAGGTCATGGAGAAAGGTGCAGGCACCGGCAAGTCCAGAATTGTCCTCGAGGTGATGGCGGGAAACGAACACGGGACAGACATGCTTGGTGGCGCACTCGATGAAAAGATTATGACCTGGCTCAAAGACCTTGCGAAATAAATTAGACCACCGGGGACACTGGGAACACAGAAGAATTACCATATCAATCATGATTCTTCCCCGAGGTTAATCCGCCGCAAGCGGATTTTATTTGTTATGCATTCTGAATAATTCATTGTTGCAAATTGAGAATTGGTGGTGAAAAAGAATTTCATCAGTTGCTAAAATAAGGAGGGAATAATGGGAACACAGGAAATACAAGGAACGACAATGGTTCTGACCGGTCTGGACATCTGGATCATTATCATTTATCTGGTCTCGATGCTTGCGCTCGGTCTTGCTTTTGGCGGACGAGCCGGGAAGAGTCTGGAGGATTATTTCATCTCCGGGCGCGCCCTGCCGTGGTGGATTGCGGGGACATCGATGGTTGCCACCACGTTTGCGGCGGACACCCCGCTCGCCGTGACGGGACTCGTGATTCAGCAGGGGATTGCGGGCAACTGGCTGTGGTGGAGCGCTGCAGGTGGCGGGATGCTCACGGTTTTTCTATATGCGCGGCTCTGGCGGCGCTCACGCGTCATCACCGATGTGGAGCTTGTGGAACTGCGATACAGCGGTCCCGAGGCGCCGTTTTTGCGCGGTTTTCGCGCCCTTTATCTCGCCATTATCATCAATAGCCTGATTGTCGGCTGGGTTTCCTATGCAATGATGAAAATTCTTCAGGAAACGATTAAGCCTGAGCAGATTCCCGCCCTGGCGCCAACGTTCAAGTCCATCACGCATATCCTGAATTCAACGCTGGGGACAAGCTGGGGCGTGACCTATGTCGCCAATGCCCTGGTTCTCCTTTTGCTATTGGGAATTACGGGGGTTTTCAGCGTTGTTTCCGGGCTCTGGGGCGTTTCCGTGACGGACTTTGCCATGTTCTGGATTGCCATGTTCGGCTGTATTGCGCTTGCATTTTTTGCCCTGCGCTGGGTGGGGGGCATGGACGGGCTGAGGGCTGGACTTACCAAAACGTATGGCTCGCATCGTGAGGTGATGCGTTTCATCCCCGATTTCTTCGTAAAAAAGCCCCTTATGCCGCTTGCGGCATTTTTTGTGTTTATAGGTGTGACGTGGTGGGCATCCTGGTATCCCGGGGCGGAACCGGGCGGTGGGGGTTATGTGGTTCAGCGCATGGCGAGCTGCAAGAATGAAAAACATTCCCTTCTTGCGACCCTCTGGTTCACGATGGCACATTACGGTGTCCGCCCATGGCCATGGATTATTGTGGCGCTTGTTGCGGCGGTGAAGTTCCCCGGGCTTGTTACGGCAAAGGACCCCGGCATAGGCTTTCCGAAGGTCATGACGGCGATTCTGCCGGCGGGCTGGCGCGGGTTGATGCTTGTGGCGTTCTTCGCCGCCTTCATGTCCACCATCGCCACGCAGATAAACTGGGGTGCGTCATACGTAGTGAGCGACTTCTACAAGCGGTTTCTCAATCCGGGTGCTGGGGCAAGGCATTACACAAGAGTTTCGCGACTTGCCTCGGTAGTGGTTCTCCTCCTCGGCACTATTGTCTCCTTCAATTATGAATCTGTGCAGGGCGCATGGAGATTGATGTTCACCATCAGTGCGGGAACGGGGCTGGTCTTTCTACTCCGATGGTACTGGTGGCGCATTAATGCCTGGAGCGAGATATCCTCGATGGTGGCGTCGCTTGCGATTTCCATGTATCTCATTTACGGCTTCAAGTGGCCTATGGTGAGTGTCCTTGACTACGCCAAACTTGTGGGTATCGGGCTGGTGATGTTTTTTGGCATGGGTGCGGTTGGCCTCTGGGTTGGCGCACATTTCACGACCCTCAGCCGGGATATCAACAAGATGGTGATTGTGATCATTTTTGTGATGATTCTGGTGATGGTCTTTTACCTCATCTATCCGGTGAAGCTGGAGGCACATCATCACATCCTGATTACCGCCATTTCCACAATCCTTGTGTGGCTGCCTGTAACTTTTCTCACGCGACCGGTGGATGAGAAGCGGCTGGAGGCGTTTTATCGCCTAGTCAGACCTGGTGGCGCCGGCTGGGCGCCGATGCGCGCCAAGGCTCCGGATGTGGAGTGCGACAAGGGCATCATGAGCAATATCCTCTGCTGGATTCTTGGGACGATTGCAGTGTATTGTTTCCTTTTCGGGGTGGGGAGTCTCATCCTTGGCGTAACGGGTCAGGGGATTATCCTTCTTGTTATTTGTCTCGCCTCTGGCGCGGGAATGTATGCACTCATGAGCAAGATGGGCTGGGAAAAGGTGTTGAGATAATGACAGAACCACAATAGGGGAGCAATCCGCCTTGAGATGAACTCACCATCCGCCTGAGGCGGACACAGAGGTCACAGAGTTTTTTTCTTTGGAATATTAAAGAATTCTTTGTGTCCTTTGCGTCTCCGTGGTAAAATGGTTTTCAATTTGTTAATTTCTCTAAATTTAAAATGTGTTTGACAAGGAAGAAAAAAGGATGCTCCCTTGACCCACGTTTTTTATCCTGAATTACAAATTCCTTGTATGATTTTTACAAGTTCGCATTCTAAGAGAGCCTAAAAATATGAATCACCACAGAGGCACGGAGATCACGGAGAATAAAATCTTTGAATCCGCCAATGGCGGATTCAAAGGACTTAACCTCTGTGTACTCTTGGGTCTCTGTGATGAATCTCATTATTTTAGGGGCTCTAAATACCCAAGGAGGCATGTATGAGTCCCAAGTATGTTTACTTCTTTGGAGCCGGGAAGGCTGAGGGGAATGCAAAGATGCAGAACCTCCTCGGCGGGAAGGGCGCCAACCTCGCCGAGATGACCAACATCGGCATCCCCGTCCCTGCGGGCTTCACCATCACAACTGAAGTCTGCAACTGTTATTACAAGAACAAAAAGAAATATCCCGAGGGGCTGAAAGGGCAGGTTTTGAAGGCTCTTCCACGGTTGGAAAAGATTATGGAGATGAAGTTCGGAGACCCCCGGAACCCCTTACTTGTCTCCATTCGCTCCGGTGCCCGCCGCTCCATGCCGGGCATGATGGAGACCGTGTTGAACGTCGGTCTTACATCCAAAACGATGCCCGGTCTCATTATAAAAACCCAAAATCCCCGCTTTGTCTGGGACGCATATCGGCGTCTGATTATGATGTATGCCGATGTTGTCATGGAAAAGGCGGCAGGCATTGAACCGAAGGATGACCGCGGAATCCGCATGCAGCTGGATGAGATTATGAATGAGCTGAAAAAGAAAAAAGGGCTCAAGAATGATACTGAGCTGACCGTGGAAAACCTCCGGTATCTCTGCGATGCCTTCAAGAGACGTGTGAAGGAGGTGCTGGGGAAGGATTTTCCCGATGACCCCATGGAGCAGCTCTGGGGCGGCATCGCCGCCGTATTCCAGTCATGGATGGGCAGGCGCGCCGTTTCCTACCGCCGCATTGAGAATCTGTCGGATGACTGGGGCACGGCTGTCAGCGTCCAGGCTATGGTGTTTGGCAACATGGGCAACACATCGGCGACAGGCGTGGCATTCACCCGAAACCCCGCAACGGGCGATAGGGCATTCTTCGGCGAGTGGCTCCAGAACGCCCAGGGCGAGGATGTGGTTGCCGGTATCCGCACCCCTTATGCCCTGAATGAGCGCGCCAAGAGTGAGCAGAATAAGGTTTTTCCTTCGCTTGAAAAGGCAATGCCTAAGATTTACAGGGAGCTCATTGCCATCCGCAAAAAACTGGAGCATCATTACAGGGATATGCAGGATATTGAGTTCACGATTCAGGACGGACGCCTCTGGATGCTTCAGACAAGAGTGGGGAAGCGCACCGGTCCTGCCGCCCTGAAAATGGCAGTGGATATGATAAGGGAAGGACTCATTGACAAGGCTGTCGCCGTTATGCGCGTCAGACCTGAACAGCTCGAAGAGCTCCTGCATCCCATGGTTGACCCTGCTGCGGAGATGCATCACAAGCCTTTGGCGAAGGGACTTCCGGCGGGACCCGGAGGAGGCGTGGGGAAGATTGTCTTTTCCGCCGACCGTGCGGAAGAGATGGCAAAGGCGGGTGAAAAGGTCATCCTTGTAAGAAATGAAACCAGCCCTGAGGATGTCCACGGGATGCATGCCTCACAGGCGATACTGACTGCGAAGGGGGGCATGACCTCCCATGCGGCACTTGTCGCCCGCGGATGGGGCAAGTGCTGCATTGTTGGATGCGGAGAACTCATAATTGACTATCATAACCGCCAGATGACCGTGAAGGAGAGGGTTTTAAAGGAGGGTGATATTATCACCCTGAATGGCACGAAGGGATATATGTATGAGGGCGCACTGCCTCTCGTCAAGATTGACCTCACGAAGAATAAGGAACTTAGAATCTTCCTCAAGACCTGTGATGAACTTGCAAGACTGCAGGTCTGGACAAATGCTGACACACCTCAGGATGCCGCCCAGGCGCGCACCTTTGGCGCCAGGGGAATCGGACTCACCCGCACAGAACACATGTTCTTTGCCCCTGAGCGCATCAGGGCTATGCGTGAAATGATTGTGGCGGAGACCGAAGAGACGCGCCGCAGTGCCATAATGAAACTCCTCCCATTCCAGAAGAATGACTTCATCGGCATTCTGAAAGCCATGAAGGGGCTGCCGGTCACCATCCGCCTCCTTGACCCGCCTCTCCATGAATTTTTACCTCAGGAGCCGAATCTGGTGAGGGAACTTGCCGGTGAACTGGGAATTACTGTGGAGAAACTGGAGGGGCGCATCAAGCAGCTCCATGAGCTCAACCCGATGCTGGGGCTACGTGGCTGTCGCCTCGGGATAATTTTTCCCGAAATAACAGAGATGCAAACGCGTGCTATCCTTGAGGCTACGGCGGAACTCACAAGGCAGAGGGTCAAAGTCTATCCAGAGATAATGATTCCCCTTGTTGGCCACCTGAATGAACTTAAAAACCAGAAGGCGCTTATCATGAAGGTTGCCGAGGATGTGAAGAAGGCATACAATCTGAAGGCGCTCCATTTCCGCGTTGGGACTATGATAGAGGTGCCGCGCGCCGCCATCACGGCGGATGAAATCGCAAAAGAGGCTGAATTTTTCTCCTTCGGCACCAATGACCTCACCCAGATGGGATGCGGCTTCAGCCGTGATGATGCGGGAAGCTTCCTCCCGGGTTATGTGAACATGGGCATTTATCGCAAAGACCCGTTTCAGTCTCTGGACCA
>JAPLSR010000321.1 GCA_026398545.1 Candidatus Sumerlaeota bacterium
ACTGACGAGGGGAACATTTTCAATCACAAGGATGTTGTCTCCCCTGCCATAGGAACGGGAGACCCGGCGCATCCTCGCTCCTGCTTTGCCGCAAATATCACATTTGGTCATTTTATCTTTCCTTTTCAGGATAAATACACAGTGATAATCACAAGTTTCCCCGTCGGTCCGAATTTGACCACAACTTCCATACTCCTGCCATTGATGAATTCACCACAGATGCGATATTTCCTTTCGCCCGTATGGATATCCCTCTGACGCTCCTCGATTTGTCCTGTCAGCAGACAATTTTCCACATCGTAAATCGAAAGACCGTCTTCATCCATCTCCTCTTCTGCATGCAGAGTCATCACATACCGGCACGTCCGGACACATTCGTGTATCTGTTGCAGAATGCGTTGATACAACTTTGTCAGCTCTCAGGGAAATTCCCCTCACCATTTAGGATGATGTATAATTAAACAGACAGATACATATCAAGACATTAATTTTATTCGAGACAAAAAAATTTCAGGGTGCAGGCGATGATGTCGCTGACCGCTCCCGCGGGCGCGCCATGAAGCCACAGCCTTTGCCCAAATTACATGTGCGTCTTTCTTAATCAACGGGTCTGGGATTGAACTTGGAGCTTTTGGATTTCGCGCAACTTATTTTCCAGCCCTTCCCGCCAGCCGGACAGGTTGACTTTCAGGGATAATGTATCGGAGGTGAGAGCCTCGGCTTCACGATACTGCTTATTTTGGATTAGTATCTTTATGATACGATTCTCCGCGAAGGGGAAGTAGTAGGGAACTTCCGGGCGCTTTTTAATTTCACCCAGCTGTAGGTTAATTTCATTCATCTGCATGGTGCGAGTCTTTTCAATCATTGAATAAGCCACGCTTATGTCCCCTCTTTTTGCCGCCGCCTCGGCGATAAGCGAATAATAATCTGTGATGACGGCGATCTTGTTCTGAATAAATTCGCCATAATGGAAAACAATCGTGAGAAGTAAAATATAGCTTAAGACATTGCCCCATAGCACAGCTTTGATTGCCTTTTTCTTTTCCATCTTGCGAATCAGGTAATTTCCCTCGATAACTATCGTCACAAGAAAAGCGGGGAAAAGAGAGAAATATGCCCATGTTATTGTATGGGGCCAAATCGGTGAACCTATGAAAATCATGGCGGCAACGGAGGCGGCGAATATCAGCGACAATAATATGAGAATGAATCCCCATCCTGTTAAAGGTTTTAATAAAAAATAAAAGCCGACGCCCGCCCCCAGAGATAAAATCAACGTCCAGGCGATATATCCTGCAGAGAACGTAATAAGCTGCATTGGAAACATTCCGTATACCCATAAAGCGGATCCGGCGAATGTGGAAAGGGCATTGGCGTATAATGAATACAAGAGAGCGCGACGCCAGAGAATCTTCGAGATGTATTTTATCACCAGACCTTCAATAAGGACAATCACAACGAACGAGACTCCAAAAGTTGCCAGGGACGCAAAAAGTGGAATCACGAAACCAAACGCGCCCACCAGAGGAACATTTGCTGAGCATGTTCCTGTAATCATGCAAAACAACCCGATTCCAACGACTGCTTTATTGTAACACATCGATTCAGCCTCATCACGTTTAATCCATTTTTTAACCTATGAAATCTGTTGATGTCAAGATTTTCACTGTGACTCATTTTGCCTTGACGCCGAAGATGACGCTGACAGAACTTGTTTTATCATAATCTGTAAGGCGGCGGTCTTATGGAAAGACGCGTTTGTTTTATTTTGGTTTTTTTGTATCTGTTTTTTGTTTTTCAATGTTTCTGCGAGGTTTCTCCCGACCCCAAAATGTTCTTCCGCATCAGGGTTGCGGATGAGGCGACCAGCCGCGGGATCCCGCTCGTCAAACTCACAACCCTGACCAATGTCGTTCATTACACGGACAGCGCGGGCGTTGTCGCCTTCTATGAACCCTCCCTCATGAATAAGGAGGTCTATTTCACAATAGAAAGCGATGGCTACTCTATTGAGAAAGACCCCTATGACGGATATGGGAAAATCTTGAATGTCATCGCCGGCGGCTCAGCCATAATCACGATGAGGCGCGAGATAATCGCCCAGCGGCTCTACCGTATCACAGGCACGGGCATCTATCATGATAGCCTCCTCCTCGGCGATGCGCCGCCCATCAAGGCTCCCGTCATCAATGCAAACGTCTGCGGGCAGGATAGCGCACTTTGCACCATTTATAAGGGGAGGCTTTTCTGGGTGTGGGGAGATACGGGTCATCCTCGACACCCTCTGGCGGGAAATTTCAAAAGCACCTGCGGGACATCCCTTCTGCCGGCGGATGGCGGACTTGACCCCGATGTCGGTATTGATATCGAATATTTCCGCGACGGGGATTTTGTCCGCCACATGGTTCCGCTCCCCGGTCCCGGAAATCCTTACTGGCTTGGTTGCCTCCTCACAGTAAAGGATGCGGCTGGGCGCGAACGCCTCCTTGCGCATTATGCGAAAGTCAAGCCCCTCATGGAAACCGTTGGCAGGGGGATTGTTGAATTCAATGACGAAAAGGGAATCTTTGAGGAGTTGAGGCAATATCCCCTTGATGAGGTCATCCAGCCCAACGGACATCCCTTCACATACACGGAAGGCGGTGTTGAATATTTTTACTTCTTCGCTGATGGTTTTTACCGGACGCCCTCGCGGTATGATGCCGTCATTGACCATGCCCGGTATGAGGCATTCACCTGTCTGAAGGAGGGGGAGCGCTTTGACGGGGCGAAGAGCCGACTCGACCGCGCTCCAGACGGCGCCCTCGTCTATTCCTGGAGGAAAAACACCTCTCCAATCGGGCAGAAGGTGCAAAATCAGCTTGTTGGCGCCGGACTCATGAAACCGAATGAGAAATGGTTCGGACCGGTTGATGTCGCCTCAGGCAAGGAGATTCTCTTTCACGGAGGCTCCATCGCGTGGAATCCGTATCGCAAAAGATGGGTGATGATATTCAATGAGGCATTCGGGACAACGCTCCTGGGGGAAATCTGGTATGCCGAGGGGGATACGCCGCTTGGTCCCTGGATGTTTGCGCAGAAAATTGTCACGCACAAAAAATACAGCTTTTACAATGTTGTCCAGCACCCGCCCTTTGCGAAGGAAAACGGGCGCGAGGTCTTTTTTGAAGGCACCTATACCACACTCTTTTCCGGCAATGAAAATCCCACGCCGCGCTATGATTACAATCAGGTGATGTATAAAATAGACCTTGCGGATATGAGGCTCATTCTGCCTGTGCCCGTTTACTGGCTGAAAAACAGCAAACACCTGAAACATTTCACGGGGGATAATATTGAGCCGTGGGTCACGGAGCGGAAGATAGTATTTCTTGCGCCGGACAGGCAGGCGCAGGGAACGGTTCCCGTGTATGAATATTATGAGGGGAACTCGCCCCGCCTTTCCACAAAGGAGCCATCCCCGCCTCCGGATGAGGCGTGGCATGTGGCGTTTTATGCCCTGCCCGCAGGCTCAGATGCGGCGGCAACCGGCACAACGCCTCTTTACGAGTTTGTTAACAATGCGGAGGGCAGGCGATATTACACCATAAATAAAGGCGAGGCTTTGCCTGGATACAATCTCTCGCCGGCGCCTGTCTGTCTTGTGTGGAGATATCCGCGGAAATTCAACCCATATACAATTATGCCGAAGCAGGAGAGGGATGTCAGACCTGAAAGACACAAGTAGTATTTTTACTTGAACCACTCCCGTGGACTGGTCATATTCCCCATCACTTTTTTATGAAAACCGGAAAAGGAGGGCGGGACTTATGGCGACCATCAGGTCCTTTGATGGGAGGGACACAGAGGAATTTCTAACGCTCTGGGCGGCGGCTCTGCCGCTGGACGCCGTGACGCTGAATATATTCGAGCGGAAAGTTCTCCTTGACGTCAATCGTGAACCGGATAGCCTTGTTGTTGCGGAGGAGGACGGGCGGCTGACAGGTCTTGCCCTGCGCCTTGTTTTGAAAAAGCCCATCGAGAATGTTGGATTGCGACCTGATGACGGGTTCATAACGGTCTTTGGCGTGCATCCCGATTTCCGGCGGCGCGGCATCGGCTCCGCACTCCTTGAGAATTCCATCCAGTGGTTTAAGGACAGGGGACGCAAAAACATCCTCATTGCTCCATACACACCGAACTATTTTGTCCCGGGCATTGACAAGGAGGCTTATGCGGACGGCGTGCGCCTCTTTCAGAAATTCGGGTTTGTGGAATATACTGAGGCAATCGCCATGGACGCCCCCATATCCAGATTCTGCCTCACGGAGGAGGTTCTCCAGAAGGAAAAAAAACTCCTCGAGGAGGGTATTGAGGTGCGTCCCTATCGCCGGGGAGATTTGTGCGCCTATCTGGAATTTCAGGGCAGTATCATGCCCGGACCCTGGCTCGAGGACGCCCGCCGCAACCTGATTGACCTCACCCGCGGGATGTTCCAGGAGGACTCCATCATACTCGCAGTGGACAAGGGGAAGATTGTCGGTTTCTGCCAGTATGAGGGCGACCACTTTGGCCCATTCGGCGTGTCGGATGACTACCAGGGCAAGGGTATCGGCTCCGTTCTGCTTGCTAAGACGCTTTACCAGATGCGCATCAAGGGGCATCATTGCGCATGGGTTCTGTGGACAGGAGAGCGCGCCGCAAAGGGCGTTTACGGTCGCCTCGGTTTTACAATCACCCGCCGCTTCGCCATTATGAAAAAAACCCTGTGAAGATGTGAATTATTCTGCCCGCGCTATCTTTGATTTGTGGTGAAAATCCCGCCAAGAAAAAGGTTTCTATCCTCCAAGAGTTTTGTGATACGTCCATTTTTGTCCAGTGCGGGGAGCCCCCCATCATTTATGAAGCCAATTGAGAGTATGCGCCTTCCGGAAACGGGC
>JAPLSR010000247.1 GCA_026398545.1 Candidatus Sumerlaeota bacterium
TATTATCGCCAAGGACAAGGGCAACCGCTCCATTGAAATCAATGAGTCCCTGAAGGCCAAGCACCTGGGCAAGCCCGATTGTGGCGCTGCTGGATTGGAGGATGCAGGTCATGACAAGACCCGCGAGAACACCCGTAAGGGGACTTGTGGAAAATTTCTGGAATATTTGTCTTGTTGCCTCATGATAGCGCAGGGGGGCGACTCCCATGGACATGAGGGTTATCCCGAAGAAGAGGAGTCCCAGACCTAAAAGCGCCTCGCCATACAAATGCCACCTTTTGTTCTTTATAAAAAGCATCATGCCCACACCGAGTGCAATCATTAGTGGGGCATATTCCATGATGTTGAAGGCGATAATCTGAGCGGTCATGGTGGTGCCGATGTTTGCGCCCATGATGACGCTGATTGCCTGAGTGAGGTTCATGATGCCGGCATTTACAAACCCCACAGTCATAACTGTTGTGGCACTGCTGGATTGAATGACGGCGGTGACCAGTGTTCCCAGAGCAACGCCCATGAAACGGTTTTTCGTCAGATAGGCGAGGATGGTCTTCATCCGCTCGCCCGAGACGCGGAGCAGTCCTTCCGACAAGAGGTGCATCCCGAAGAGGAAGATGCTCAGTCCGCCTATCAGCTGGAGGATTATATTTTTCCAATCAATCATTTTTTGCATCCATAAAAAAAGTCGCAACCACTTTTGTCCTCAGATTCGCACTGAGTGGTCAAGAAAAGAATTTTAGATAAAGTGATTGAATTTTGGGTTTGAATTTATCCGTGAAATATATTCAATCCGTGTTTAGTAAAGCTATCCTTGACGATTCAAAGGTCCCACGGATAGAGTAAATTATTATTTTCACGGGAGAAGATATATGACCGATGGTGCTAAGATTCTGGAAAAGGATAAAGTTCTGGACACATTCGTTCGGGAGCTCAGGAAGGCGCTTGGTTCCCGTTTAAAGAAGGTGATATTATATGGCTCGCGTGCGCGCGGCGACGACAGTTCAGATTCCGATTATGACATCCTCGCCATTGTTGATGAAGTTAGTCCTTCCCTGAGAGATATTGTTGATAGTATTGCCGGTAATATTCTATATGAATATAACGTGATTGTTTCTGTTTTCCTGATATCGGAAGACAGATACGAATATGAAATTTACAATCCGCTTCTTATGAATGTCCGCAAAGAGGGCATCCTTATATGAAAGAAAAACAAAAATTGGAAGAACAAATCAGTCTTATCTTGGATAAGGCAAAAAGATCTCTTAAATCGTCCATAAAAGAGATAGAAGAAGGTAATTATGATTTTGCCTCGTCTCGTGCTTATTATGCCGTCTTTTACGCCATGCAATCAGTTCTTTTAACTCAAGGACTGACCTTCTCGAAACATCAAGGCGTCATCAGCGCGTTTAATCAGCATTTTGTTAAAACTTGTATATTCCCAAAGGAATTCAGCATTTATATTAATCGTTTATTTAATGAACGGCAGATAGGTGATTATAATTTTGTATCCAACATTGATGAGCAGGAAGCCCGCGAGAATTTTCGTTTGGCAGAACTGATATTATTATCTATCAAACAATATTTGGATAAATCGGGATTTATAAAGAAATAACATTTGTTCCGTGTCCAAATTATTTTCATATCATTGAGGTGTTATTATGCCACACAAAATTAAAGTCGGTATTTTGACATTCGGCGATGGGAGGGAGTTTCTGCAGAAGCCGCTCACACCGGTGAATGAAAAATTTCTGAGCGAGATCAGGAACAGGTTGGAGGGCGATGGCTTCGAGGTCATTACGGGTGATGAGGTCGTCTGGCAGAATGATATCGCCGTCCGCCAGGGGCGGAAGATGTCCGCCGAGGGGGTGGACTGTGTTATCTTCAATTTCTCCGTCTGGGCATGGCCGCAATATTCCCGCGTGGCGGCGCAGTTCTGCCCCAAACCGCTCCTCCTCTTTGCCAATTTCAATCCGAAATATCCCGGTCTCGTGGGGATGCTCGCAAATGCGGGCTCGCTTGACCAGGTTGGCATCAAATTCTTCAAGACATTCGGCGACATCAATGATGAAAATACTTACAAACAGGTAAAGTCGCGCATCCTCGCCATCTCCGCCCTGAACAGGCTCAAAGGGATGACCTATGCACTCATCGGCGGGCGCTCGCTCGGCATTGACACCGCCGTTGCCGACCCCGCCCTCTGGATGAAAAAATTCGGCATCGACGTTGACCACATTGACCAGTTTGAACTTGTGCGCCGCGCTGAGCTTGAAATGAAAAAGAAACACGGGCGCATTTACGCCGCCCTTGAATTTCTGAAGAGGCATCTCCGTAAAATCCATTGGACTGAGCCCGATGCCGAGATGCGCCTCACGGAGAAACTTCTCCGCCGCCAGCTCGGAATGTATTACGCCGTGCGCGACCTCTGCGCCGAGTTCAAATATGACTTCTGCGGCATCAAGGGTCAGCGCGAACTATCCGAGCATTACGCCACGCCTGATGTCGCCGAGGCATTCCTGAACGACCCTTATGGACCGGAGGGCGAACCGCACGACCCGATTATCTGCTCCACAGAGGCGGACATGGATGCCGCCCTCACGATGGAGATTTTCCATCTCATCAGCGGACTGCCCGTCCTGTTCGCGGACATTCGCCATTATCACACCGATTTGGGCGTCTGGGACTTGTGCAACTCCGGCGAGCATGCCACCTATTTCGCCGCGCGCTCCTTTGACCCGAAGGTCAATCTGGCGAAGGTGGAATTCCGCCCTGAGGGATTCTACTTCCCCGCGGGCGGGGCGTCGGTGTATCATATTGCGGCGCCGGGCGAGGCAACGCTTGCGCGCCTGACCCGTTCAGGCGACACCAACCGCTACCGCATGATTATTGCCCATGGCGAGTTTGTCACGTTTGGCGCGAAGATGGATAAAAAGATTGCCCGCGGCGTGCAGGACAACTGGCCACACGCTTACACCCGCCTCGATTGCCCCGCCGAGGCGTTCATTGAAGCCATAAACTGCAACCATATCCACGGCACATACGGCAACTGGGTCTCCGAACTCAAAACCTTCTGCTCCGCCGCGGAGATTGAGTGTGTTGTGGTGGAGTAGAATATTAGTCTGCGGGGTTTTATATTTTGTTGTATTTCTCACATATTGACGAGCATTGTCACAATATCTGCAACGTCTATCAGATTATCCTTGTTTGCATCCAATTGGGTTTTCTGCTCCGGTGTGAGTGAAATCCTTCCCAGAATAAAATCTTTAATTTTTTGCAGGGGGTCGGGCTCTGCGATAAGGGTCAGTCGTGTTCCCTGCACGCGGATTGGTACGTTTGTAACCGTTGCCAGTCCGACGCTGTCCACGATGCTCTCACCAAGTGCGATGAGATTGTTCGATTCTCTCTCGCGTGTTTCCCAGCGCACTTTCGCACCGGGCGATGGGCGAAAATTCTGTGTGCGACGCGGCGTGACGGTTGCCGTGATATCTGACGCAGGTATTTGCTCATTGACGGCTATTGAGAAAATGACGACCGACCATGTGGTCGGCGTATCCGTAATCTCTCCATGATAGTCCCCCTCAAGCCAGGGCAATGCCCACGTGACATTGAGATTGTAATATGATGTCCCGCTGGATGGCGGCGGGAGTGGCGAATTGCCTGAGTTCTGCGAGATAGCCGGGAAACTCATGTTTTTCTCGTAACTGAAGCATGATACAAAAGCATCGTAGCAGTCGGGGGAGCCGCCGGGAACATCCTGACCGGGTCCCATTGTGGGGGACATTCCGAAAAATCCAATCCATGTGTGTTCGGCTTCCACAGTTCCACCGCTCCAGCCTGTTCGGGCATCATCCAGTGCCTGATAAAATGGGCGTCCCTGCGTGTCCCAGGAAATAACGCAGTCCTGATTACCGTGAGCCGATTGAATGAAAGCCTTGTCACGCCCTTTCATCAATTGATTGAGCACATGGGGTCTGTCCCACCAATCCCAGACGCCTGTGCCATTAAAAGATGCAAGATGTGAGGCGGGCTGCCTGCCGCCGGGTCCAAAGTTGGGTGAATGATTTTCGATGGGAAGATTCAGCGCCACCGGACCCCAGAAACGATTTCCATCGCTTTCAACCCATGTGCTCGGATTCGAACAGACCGTGCCGGGTATATCCTGCGTCTTGAAATTCGTCATCCCCTCGCTGGAATAAACGGCGCTGAAAATATTCGGATATCTTATGCCCAGCGAAATCGCTCCTGTGCCGCCCATCGAGTGACCCCAGCAATAAATCAGGTTCTCGTTCACATTATAATACGGGTCATCCACGGTATCGTAAATCACTCGGAGAAGGCGCATCTCGGTGTAATTCACAATCGTGCCTGTCGTGGGATTCTCGCCGGTCCCGTAATCGTGATTCCTGTTCCATCCATACCACCATGTATTGGAGGGGTCGTCGGGACTGATATAAATAATTGGAAAATCATAGGGCGTGCCATCGTTGACTTCGTAACGGGCGTCATGACCGTGGAGGACCAGCGCCATCGGGTATTTATGGGAATTGTCATAATTGGGCGGTACCATGACACAATATGCGTAGGCATATCCGTCGAGGGTAAAATTCCAATCGCGCAGGTCCATGTATTGAATGCAAATTCTGCCCCTGCCTTCTGGCTGGGTGATATATGCAAGAACGGGGCGGGGACGTGCATCAGTCTCAGCGAGCGGTCCCACAACCGATGCGGGTCCGAGGGTCATATTCTCCTGCCCGTCTATCACCTTTGTGATAGCGTAATAGGTGGCGGCGTTTTCGCCGGGCGTCCAGACGAGGAACCCCGTTGTATTTGAAAGGGGCAAACCTCCCTCGTTCACATTTTTGATGAAGAAATTCTGAAAATGCGGCGTATCCGTCTGCCGCTCCTGCATTGCCCAGCTGGAATGTTCTGCAACCGTCATAATGGGTTTGAGAGAGGGCAGATTCACGGCTGTGATGGGCGTCGATGAGCGATAAATATTATATTGCTCGCCCTCGACGGTTGTGTCTTCCTGCCATGTGAGAAAAGTCTGTCCGTTCCGATGAAAGCCCTCCTTGAAATGGACGCCCTCGCCGGATGGGGTCGGTGTGGGCGTTGGAGTGGGAGTCGGGGTCTGGACGGTTCCCGTGCTGGGATTTTCAAAGAAAAGAACCGCCGCCGAATCGACGGACAGCGTGAGGACCGACACCGCCTCATAAGAAAGCGAGCCGTGATGCGCCCCGTTATCATCAAGTTGCCCACCGCCATGCGCCCTCGCGCGATAAAATGTCCCACCGAGATTGAGCGGTCCGAGCGACGCGTCCGTGGGATTGATAAGAACTCTCGCTTTCTGATACGTCCGAACATAAGCGCCGCCGAAATCTAAAGAGACCAGATTCTCAATCTGTGAAGGCGGTAAACCTGTCGCTGTGCCGATGGGCAGGTCGTATTCCGGCCAGTATTCGAGCGCCACGCCGGAGACATCAGCTTGGCTGCCGTTGAGCATGTTGATATAGGTATGCGCGCCTTTGATGAGGAGATACGACCCGATGACAAACATCCGGCGTTGAAGTATTGCCGGAGAATTCAACTCTTCCGGGGTATCGCCGGGTATGTAATTCTGACAGAGGACGATGCGACTTGCATTTATAAGGCGCAGGGAATTATTCATCTGAAGAATCCAGTCCGAATATTCGCCGTTGAGCGGCGGTGCGCCCCATTCGCCGAAACCCTCAATCATGGCGCCGTCGCAAATCGTGATGTCGAGTCCGCCATTATCGGGTGTGTCCCATCCAGTTACAAGTGCGCCGAAATTGGGGATGAAGCGCGGTCTTGGACTCAGCACGGCGAAGCGCGAAAGAATGCCGTTCCCGTAAGCGTTGACAGAGGTGAGCCAGCCGTTCAGCTGATTCGTGCCGTCTATCTCTGGCGGAAGGTCGCCGAGAGGCTCAGGGTTATCGGCAATCGAATTCACGCCGAAAGTATTCGGTATCACTTCGCCATAGCTGTCAGCGAAGACGCCATCGGCGCCGATTGCCTGAATTTCAGAAGCCACCGCGCTTGTCCAGCAGTCCACCCACGCCGTGCTGGCGCCCACATTCATGTAATACCAGCTGTATTCATTGTTCCAGGCGAACTGATTGGTCGAGGGTGAGCGCCAGAAATATTCTGGATGAACTTTGACCACCTGCCAGTAGGCATTGCTCCAATCGTCGCCTGAGATGATTGAATTGGGTCCGGCGCCAAGTCCAAGACGGTAATGCAGCATAAGGAAGTTCGGGTTGAGTAAGCGGAGCGCCGCCGTCTGGGATGCCGTCATTTTCTGGCTCCCGACGAAATGAGTTGCCGCAAAAGACATCTGGGCATCCGTCATTGGCCAGGGCAGCTGGTCAGCATAGACGTAAATCCCACTGGAAGTATCGGGAAATTGCCTCTGCGCACCGAGGGAGAGGGGTATCATCAGGATGGAAACAACTATAACCCATCGTCTCATGAAGAATTCCATAACCATTCCTTCCATTTAAAAAATTTGAGGGCGAAAACCTTTTATGCGATTTCCGCCCTCCAGTATAACAGGTTCATGAGACCTTATTAATAAAGCAGCCAGCTTGTCTCTGCGCTTGTTTGAGACTTGATTGCCTTCACCTTGATTGTGGCGTTCCAGTTCTCCCACGGAATGGCGATGTGTTTCGGCGTTGTGTCCCACGTGTCGTGCACGATGGCGAAATTGCTTTCTGGAAGCGGTCCGGAGCTATCAGGGTCCCAGGTTTCAATATAACCAACGCCCGTGACTGTGTGCCCGATGCAATCCTGCCCCGTCAGGAGATTCCAGATTTCTTCGGGGTTGGACGGGTTGGCTGATTGGGAATCGGATATCTCACTGCCCCAGGTGTAAATGTCAATTTCCTCCCCCGTTGCCGTGTTGATGACGCTTATACCGGTGGACACGGGATTCCAGAATGTGAAGTTGACCAATGCGGGTCTGAAGGCGTTTATTTCGGTTTTGTAGAAGTCCCAGCCGACTGAGTAATCCGTGGTGATTTCCCATGTATAACCCGCCTTGAGAGGAGGCAGGTCGGGCGGTGTTGCGGGCGGCGTATTGAAGGGATGGCTTGCATCCCAGCGCACAAACTCTGTCAGTCCTATGGCAGAGTCTTTGATGAACGTTCCGTTGTGATTATCCGTGCCGTTGCCCCTATCCTTGCTTCCGTCATTATTTGTGTCCATGAAATATCCGATATATTCAGCGACGGTGGGGCTTGAGAGCGTGGCATCGACAGCCAGGGCGTTCGTATCCTTGATGATATAATCCCAGTATTCCGTGATATTCTCTGCCGCAATGGGAGCGGAGAAATTCGTCTGAGTCGTGATGGGAAGTGTCTTGGTCGGCGGCTGGTCGATATCCGGCACTTCGGGAATCAGGACGCTTCCCGTCTGGGGTTCAACGGAGATTAACACGGTATTTGTCTTCGTGTCCGAGCCGCCTGTATTGGTAGCCGTCAGGATAACCAGATAATCCCCCGGTTTGGTGTAAGAGTGATACGGATTTTGCTCAATGCTGGTGTTACAGTCTCCGAAGCTCCAGTCCCAGGAGGATGGGTTTCCCGTGGAGAGGTCTGTGAAATGCACAGAGAGGGGCGCCTTGCCGTCGGTGACGTCCTGCGTGAAATCCGCCGCAGGCGGAGAGGTGAGAACCCGAACGCAATTGGATTTCGTCAGCAGATTGGAGCCGTTGGCGTTCGTTGCATTCAGAGAGACTGTGTATGTCCCGGGACTATTGTAGGTATGCGATGGATTCTGCTGGTCGCTTGTTCCCGTATCCCCGAAAGTCCAGGACCATGAGGTTGGATTGTATCGTGATTGGTCTGTGAAATTCACTTGCAGCGAAGCGAATCCGCTTGCGGGGGTACAGTCAAACGCCGTCACGGGCGGACTTTTAACAATGATATAATTAGTCTTGGTCCTTGTGTCACAGCCATGCGCATTGGTGACGGTCAGGCTGACGGTATAAGTGCCTGGCGTGTCGTAGGTGTGCGTGGGATGCATTGTGGTTGTTGTGCACTCATCGCCGAAATCCCAATACCACTGGATGGGGTTGTTTGTGGACTGGTCGGTGAACGTAACGGGGAGCGGGGCGTTACCTGTCATCTGATCGGCAACAAACTCAGCAACCGGAACCAGAGCGGGGTTCTTCAACGGCGCAAGCATGTAAAGCATGTTATTGGCCGAGCCGACAAGAATCTCCATATCCGGGTCGTGGTTGAGGTCGCATACCGCCGCGGATGAGAGGGGAGCAAATGGGGCGAGGGTGATGTCGGGGCTCCAGATGGGGAGATTTTGTCCACCCTGTGCCATACTGACGGCATAGAGTTTGCCATCGGTGGCGCCGAATATCACTTCGGGCAGGTCGCCCTTCTGAGGATGGAGGAAATGTATGGTGTCAATATTGGCTATGACCGGTGTGGACTTGACCATCACCCCACCGCCGCAGTTAAAGAATGTTTTTAATATTCCATTGTCCCCTCTAAGGTCATAAACGGTGCCGTTGTCGCAGCCGAAGACCACCTCCCCGCCGGTTGAGGAACTTTCCCCCACAACGCCGATTGCCGGAGAGGATTGAATGGGTAGAAGCGCTGCCTGAGCCGCAGCGGGATATTCCCATGAGAGAGTCAGAGTTCCAGTTGTATACCAGAGGCAATAAACGCGTCCGGTGTCCGCTCCGAACACGATATTGGTTTCAATCCCCCCGGTTGCCATTGTATTTGGAACCAGCTGGGCGATGGCTGGAGTGGTGCGAATCGGGGCAGGCGCAGCTGGAGCCCAGGAAGTTATGGAGTTTCCATTGGCGTCAAGGAGATAAAGGGTGCTATTCGCGCCATTCACAGAGCCAATGGCAATCTCCATGCCCGGGCGTTGAGGGTCAACATCGGCGATGGCAGGGGAGCCGATGAACACCGCTCCGGGCACCGTAAAGTTCCAGAGCTTATTGCCATTGGAATCTATGGCATAGACGTTCCCGTCGTCGCACCCAATCACCGTTTCCTTGCCATCGTGCGGGTTGTAATTGATATCGGCGATGGCGGGCGAAGATTCAAAGGCTATCCCTGCGGGTTGGGAGTCGAATTTCCAGAGCTGCGTGCCGATATTGTTAAAGGCATAAACGCCGGCGGACGAACCCACAACCACGCATAATGACCCTGTTGTGATAAGTGAATCAATGGCGGGAGTTGAGACGCTCGGACCGATAATCTTGGACCAGAGGAAATTGCCCGCATTATTCAGCACATATAAATTCCCATCCATGGAGGCAAATGCGACCTCCAGTCCATTTTTCCAATCGCCGTCTAAATTCGCCGCCACAGGCGACCCTATAATCGGTCCCGCGGTGGGATACATCCATTTGATACCGTAACCCAGAAGACCGTAGAGCCTTCCCCCGTAAGGCGATTGCGCGGAAAAACGGGGGGGATTCTTTTTGAACATCTCCCACTTCCGTGGCTCGTAATTCACAAGATAGAATCTTTTATCCAGTGACCATAGATTATCGCTGTCCTTGACCTTCAGGGTTATCACATGGGAGCCCGTTGTGAGGTCGTCTTTGGTGAAGCTGGCGCTGGTGGAAAGAAAGCCTGAGATATCAGAGTTCCATTCATAGG